>JAPLSR010000199.1 GCA_026398545.1 Candidatus Sumerlaeota bacterium
TGCAAGGTCTGCCCCCGTATAGGTGCACCAGTTGCATAAAAACCCCACAACCTTCGGCTCAAATTCACTATCCATCTCAACTCCCCCGATTTATCCAGACGACAGGTATTTCTCACAAAAATATATCTCAGGGATGGGCAAGTTCCTCCTCATGCGCAAATAATGAATCAATCATTGATAATATCTGTTTAGTGCTGAAACCATTTTGCTGGGACGCACCCGAAGGACATGCCGCCGAGCACACCCCACAGCCCTGGCACAGCACCTCATTGACGGTCACGTATCCCTTTTCCGCATCATACTCGCGGGCGCTGTATGCGCAGACCTCCACACATAACTCGCATCCTGAACACAATCGCGGATTGACCCGCACGATAATACCCTTTGTCTCCAGCGTCTCTTTAGAAAGAATCGTCATTGCGCGGGATGCCGCCGCCCGTCCCTGTGTCACCACCTCATCGACAAATCGCGGGGAGTGCGCCGTGCCGCAGAGGAAAATGCCGTCACTGGCGAAATCCACCGGTCGCAGCTTTGCGTGCGCCTCCGCAAAGAATCCATCCGCCCCAAGCGGCACCTTCAGAAGTTTCGCCACTTCCTCATTCTCAGCCGGTATGATTCCCACGCTCAACACCACTTTATCCGGATGAAAAATAATCTCCCGCCTCAGTATATCATCAAAGATTCGGACTTCCAGATTGCCACCAGCTTCTGTGACGCATGGTGGGGCATCCTCCTCATACCGGATAAAGATGACCCCTTTCTCCCGCGCCCTTCTGTAAAGAAAATCCTCCTTGAAACCATAAGTGCGGATGTCGCGATAAATGATATACACCTGTGTGGCGGGGCAACGCTCCTTCAAAATCAGGGCGTTTCTTATTGCCTCACTGCAGCACACACGACTGCACCAGGGATGTTCCTCACTCCTTGAACCCACGCATTGTATCATCACAACTTCCCGCAGGCGCTCATCCGAAGCCCCCCGCTCAGACAATATCTTTTCCAGCTCATTCTGGGTCAGGATGTTTCTGTTAACACCGTAAAGATACTCCGATGGCTGGTAAGCCCTCGCCCCCGTCGCCACGATGATAACGCCATGCTCAATCTCCTCCGCGCCATCCGGCGTCCGTATCCTGCTTGTGAAGTTGCCCACATAGCCGGAGACCTCTTCCACATTTGAGTTAAGAAGGACGCGGATTCTTTCATGCTGAAGCGTTCTCTGGATAGTCTCCTCTAAGAGCTTGCGCGGGTCTTCATCCTGTAATCCGAGATACATCTCCCTCAGACGTCCGCCGAGCCCTGACTCCTTCTCAACGAGATAAGCCTCAAAGCCCTGGTCGGCAATGGCGAGGGCGGCGCTCATGCCCGCAATCCCGCCACCGATGACGAGCGCCTTCTGCGTGAGGGGCAGGTGTGATAGACGCACGGGATAAAGCCGCGCCGCCTTTGCCACAGCCATCCGAACGAGGTCGACTGCCTTCCCCGTTGCCACTCCGGGGATATCACGGTGCACCCAGGAACACTGGTCCCGGATGTTCGCCATCTGGAAGAGGAAAGGATTCAGCCCCGCCTCGCGGATTGTATCCTGGAACAGCTCCTCATGCGTGCGGGGCGTGCATGACGCCACCACAACGCGGTTTATGCCCAGTTCACGAATGGTCTTTTTCATTGCCTCCTGCGCATCCTGTGAGCAGGTGTATAGATTGTGGTCTGCATAGACAACGTGGGGGAGCCTTTGTGCCGCCTCAACAACCTTCGGCACATCGACCACGCCCCCGATATTGGTGCCGCAGTGGCAGATGAAGACCCCTATGCGCGGTTCCTCGGTTGAGACGTCCCTCTCCGGAGGATAATGTTTCGGCATCACCTCAGAGCCGCGCGCTTCATTGAGGGCGATAGCCGCATCCGCAGCGGCGCAGGACGCCTCTGTCACTGACTCCGGTATATCCTTCGGTTCGGAAATCACACCGGCGGCGTAAATTCCAGCGCGTGATGTCAGCGTTCTCTCATAAGGATGCGTCTGCACAAATCCGTATTCATTCAGCTGGATGCGGAACATGCCGGCGAGGATTCCCATCTTCTCACAGGGTTGAATACCAATGGAAAGCACAACCATGTCATATTCCTCCTCGGCGACGCTCCCTGTCTCATCGAAATATCTGATGCGGAGGTTCCGGGTTACAGAGTCCTGCTCCACCTGCGGCACGCGCGAGCGGCGGAACACAACGCCGTATTCATCTTTTGCGCGGTCAATATACTGCTCAAAATTCTTGCCGAAGGAGCGTATATCCATGAAATAGATGTGCGTCTCAAGTCCCGGCAGGTGCTCCCTGGCGATAATTGCCTCCTTTGTGGCTGCCATGCAGCAAATGGAGGAGCAGTAGAGCCGCTCGCAGGTTTCATCGCGCGAGCCAACGCACTGCAACCAGGCGATTTTGCGCGGCGGCTTGCCATCGGAGGGTCTTTCTATATGTCCGCTGTGAGGACCTGAGGCTGAGAGCATCCGCTCAAATTGTATGCTCGTCACCACGTTGGGATATAGGTTATACCCCAGACTGCCCCCCTCGCGCGGGCGAAATTTTTCATATCCCGGCGCAAGGATGACAGAGCCAACCTCAAACGTTTTCACAATGTCCCGGAGGGCATGGTCAACTGCGCCGCGACCGCAACTCGCCACACACTGCATGCACTCCGCGCAACCGCCGCAGTCAAGGCAACGCCTTGCCTCCTCAATAATGTCGCAAGCGGGGAGAGCGAGACTGGTTTCCTCAAAATCATTGACCCGTTCTTCCGCCGGGCGATAGCGCAGGGCAATGCGCCCCTTCCGGAGGTAACGCTCCCTCTGTGGCGTTGCCGCTCCTTCCCGGCTTTTCTCGCGTCCGGCGCGCAAATCCTCGCTGTGAAGAAAACGGTCAATGGAGATAGCCGCCTCGTGTCCCGCCTCAATCGCCTCCACAACGGAGGCGGGACCGCTCACGATGTCGCCACCCGCAAAAACATCCGCCTTTGATGTCTGTAATGTTGCTGGGTCTGCCTTCAAAAGCCCCTGCGCCAGCTCCAGACCTTCTGCCGCAAGGGGAGATGTGTCCGCCTCCTGTCCGATTGCCATCAGGACCACATCGCAGGGGATTATAAACTCAGAGCCCTGGATTGGCACAGGTCGGCGACGTCCCGACTCATCAGGCGCTCCAAGTTCCATTCTCAGACACTCAAGACCGCCGCCCGTCGGGGCGAAGCGTTTGGGATTTGTCAGCATCATGAACTCAATGCCCTCCTCCCGCGCCTCCTCCCTCTCCTCAAGCGTGGCGGGCATTTCATTCTGCGAGCGTCTATAGACAATCGTGACATGCCCCCCGAACCGCCTTGCAGTGCGGGCGGCATCCATGGCAACGTTACCGCCGCCGATTATCAGCGCCTTTTTATCCTTGAAGTCATCAGGCGTCGCTTGTCCCAGATTGACCTTCCTTAGAAACTCCAGTCCTGAACGCATGTCATATCCCTCGCTTCCTTCGAGGGAAATGCCCTTGCCGAGCTGCGCGCCGATAGCGATGAAGATTGCCCCAAATTTCTGCCGGCGCAAATCTTCCATTGAGAAATCGCGCCCTAATGCCTGCCCGTAATGGACTTTGAACCCGCATTCTTGAATCAGGTCTTGAATCTCCTTCCGCAGATAGTCCTTGTTCAGGCGGAAATCGGGGATGACACTGCGCATCATCCCACCGCCCTCAGATTCCGCCTCAAAGATTTCCACAGTGTAACCCAGTTTTGCAAGGTCGCTCGCCGCTGTGAGTCCCGCCGGTCCCGCTCCTATGACGGCGACCTTATGTCCGCTCCCGCGTGAGGAATCCCGCGCAAATGGCTCCCTGTAACACGCCCCCTCAAGGGCGTTTTTTTGCTCCCGCTCAGCCTTCAAACGCTGATATTCCGACTCCAGTTCGGGGTGAGCATAGTAATGGTCGGCGATGAATCGCTTGATTTCGCTGATGGCAAGAGGCTCTTCAATATCCTTGCGGTTGCATTTCAGTTCGCATGGATGGTTGCAGATTCTCCCGAGCGTGCCGGGGAAGGGGATGCGTTCCTTGAGCAGATGAAATGCCTCTGCCCATCTTTCCCGCGCGGCAAGCGTCACATATCCCTGAACATTTGTCTCCGCCGGACATCCGATGCGGCATGGGGCGGGTTTCTCTTCTTTTGTGATGCCGAAGATGTTCGGGATTGCCTGGGGGAATGGACGAGAAATCGCCTTCTGCCTGCCGATTTTCTCATCAAATTCCGATGGGAGGCTCACAGGACAGGTCTCGGCGCAATCACCACAGCCGTTGCATTTTTCAGGGTCAACACAGGCGGAATGTGTTGTCAACTGAACGCTGAAATGACCCACATCCCCCTCTATGGCGCTTACTTCCGAGTTGCACAGGATGTGAATATTCGGATGACGTCCGGTGTCAACGAGTTTCGGGGCGAGGATGCACATGGCGCAATCATTGGTTGGAAAGGTCTTGTCCAGTTGCGGCATCACGCCGCCAATGCTGGGCGCATCGTCCACAAGATAGACCTTGAAGCCCGCATTGGCGAGGTCGAGGGCTGACTGTATTCCGGCAATGCCAGCCCCCACAATCATAACTGCGCCGATTTTTTGCGAATCCGTGGGCATGAAAAAATTATCTCACTCTTTCTTCCGTCAGATTTATTGTGAACATCAAATCAGAGTTTGCACCATCTTGAGAATCTGCTTTTTCGTGAAATTCCTGTGAACCGTGGCGCCATTGGGACACGCCGTCATGCAGGCGCCGCACCCCTGGCAGAGCGCCGCATTCACAACGGCAATCCTCCTCTTCGGGTCAAGAATCCTTGCCTCATAAGGGCACGCCGGTACGCACAGCCCGCACCCCGCGCACAACTCCTCGTCCACATCCACCGTCATGGGGTCAAGGGTCAGCGCCTCGTTTGAAAAGATGGTAATCACCTTTCCCGCCGCGCCGGAGCCCTGCGAAACGGTGTCGGGGATATCGCGCGGCGCCTGAGCGCATCCTGCGAGAAAAATCCCCCGCGTGGTCGTCCCCAGCGGATTCATCTTGGGATGCGCCTCCGTATAAAACCCATTTGCATCTGTCGTGATTTTCAAAATCCTGCTCAGGACCTCCGTGGTGGCGGGCGGCTCCATCGCCATTGCAAGGACAACAAGGTCAGCCTCGACCTGCACCGGTTTCCCGAGCAGGGTGTCAACGCCCATCACAATAACCTTCTCGCCATCTTTATAAACCCGCGCAACCTTGCCGCGTGTGTAAATGACGCCTTCGGATTGCACGCGCTCCACAAATTCCTCGTAATTTTTCCCGCCTGAGCGGATATCGATATAGAAGATGTAAGCCTGACCGCCCTGCACGGCGTGTTTGTATAAAAGCGCCTGCTTGGTCGTGTACATGCAACAGATGCGGGAGCAGTAAGGTTTGTGCTTTTCAGGGTCGCGCGAGCCGGCGCACTGGATAAAAACCACGCTCCTTGGAATTTTGCCGTCCGAGGGACGGCGCACCTCACCCGCAGTTGGTCCTGAGGCGGAGAGCAGTCTCTCAAAGGCAAGGGAGTCAATCACATCGGGAATCTCGCCAGCGCCATATTCGCCGAGGCTTTCCTTCGCATACAGGTCATAGCCGGTTGCCACAATAATGGCGCCAACATCCTCCTCGATAAATTCAGGTTCCTGGTCAAAGACAATGGCGTCCGCCTCACAATTCTTCTCGCAGATACGGCAGGTCCCTTTTTTGTAATAGAGGCAGTGCGCCCTGTCTATGACCGGTTTATTCGGGACAGCCTGCGGGAAGGGGGTATAAATTGCCTTGCGTTTTCCCAGTCCGCGCTCAAATTCCGCTTCCACTTTTGTGGGGCACTTCTCCATGCAGATGCCGCATCCTGTGCATTTCTCCCAATCAACCCCGCGCGCCTTCCGCTCAATCTTGACCCTGAAATTTCCCACGTATCCGGAGACTTCCCGCACCTCTGAATAGGTGAGGAGATGAATATGCGGATGCGCCCCGACGCCCACCATCTTCGGCGTGAGTATGCACTGGGCGCAGTCAAGCGTGGGAAAGGTTTCTGAAAGCTGCGCCATGTGACCGCCGATGGAAGGCTCGCGCTCCACAAGAATGACCTCATGTCCGGCATCGCCGATGTCTAACGCCGCCTGCATTCCCGCAATGCCGCCGCCAATGACCAGCGCACGCTTCACAATGGGAATGGACTCCTCAAACAGGGGGATGTCATATGCGACCTTTTCCACCATGGAGGCAATGATTTCAGATGCCTTTGCCGTTGCGGCATTTTTGTCGTCCTGATGCACCCAGGCGCATTGTTCCCGGATATTGGCAATCTCCATGCAATATGGATTTGCCCCCGCCTCCAATACTGCCTTGCGAAATGTTGCCTCATGGAGGCTCGGCGTGCATGCGGCAACCACAATCCCACCCAGTCCGAGCTCCTTGATTTTCTCCCTGAGAATCGCCTGTCCCGGCTCGGAGCACATATATTTATAGTCCGTGGCGCATACAACGCCCGGGAGTGACGATGTGCGCCGCGCCACCTCGTCAATATCCACCGCGCCGGCAATGTTCTTTCCGCAATGGCAGATGAAAACGCCGATTTTTTTGCGACTTGCGAACCTCATCTTATGCTATTCCATTATGGGTTGCCTATTTTTTACTTTGAACGCGCTGAATCACACTGTCAACGGGGACATGATGCAACGCCCTCCATTCCTCCTTGAAGCCGAGTCCCAGCGCCAGACACATACACTCGGTTATGTAAAGCACGGGGAGGGATTCAAAATCCGCGTGTCGCTGTGCCGTGAGTGACTGACGAACGTCAAGGTTGAATGCGCACAGCGGGCAGCTCACAACCACCGCATCCGCGCCCGCCTTCCGCGCGCCTCCGATGATGATGTACGTCCTCTCCGCCACAATCTCCGGCTCCTGCACAGTCTGATAAGAGCCGCAGCATTCCGCACGGAATGGAAAGGATGTCGCCTCAGCGCCGAGCGCCCCGAGCACATCTTCAAAGATGTGCGGATTTTCAACATCATCAACGCCCATGCCGTCGGGACGCAGAAGCATGCAGCCATAATACGGCGCAAGCCTCAGTCCCTTCAGCCCGCCGCCTGTTTTCTCACGCAGTGTTTCAAGTCCAATCTCATCCCGCAGAAGTGTCAGGAGGTGCAGGACAATCGCCCTGCCGTCATACTCCATTACCTCCTCATACATGATATTCCTCACCTTTTCATTTTTTGCGGGGTCGTCGCGAAAAAGCCTGTTCGCCCGTGTGAGCGTATTGAAGCACATGGAGCACAGGGTGAATAATTTTTCATGCCCCTCCTCACGCACACGGAGGAGATTGCGGAGAGGCGCAAGGTGGTGCATGGTGTTATCCGTAGCGAGGGAAAAGACCGTGCCGCAGCAGTTCCAGCGCTTGAGTTCCTCCAGCTCCACCCCCAGCTCACGCAGGGCAAGGACAGCCGATTCCTCAAAGTGCCGCGCGTCTACCTTCAGTGTGCATCCGGGGTAATAGGAAAGTTTGACCATCTTTTTCACTCTGCGATTTTTCTATAGGCGCTGATAAGGGCAATGGGCGGCAATTCTACAAGCTCTTCTTGCGAAAGACCAAGACGTCTATCCGAATTCCTGTTGCGAAGAAACACCTGCCTCATCGCCTCAATTGCCTCGGCGATTTTGATGCCGCGCGGGCACCGAACCGAGCAGGTCATACATGCGGCGCAAATCCAGGGTGTATTGGCGCGCATGACCTCCTCCCACTTGCCCAGTTGCGCAAGGCGCACAATCTGATTCGGGAGGATATCCATGCTCTGCACCATGGGGCATCCCGCCGAGCATTTTCCGCACTGGTAGCATTTCGATAGATTCGTCCCGCTGATGTCATTGATGCGGCTCACCGGTTCGGATTGAATCTCTGTATTTTTTATCTCCATCACGAGTTCCCGGTCACGGGGTTTGTTCTATTATTTTATATCGCCGCTCGCCTTCAATGTAAAGGTCATTACCAAAGCAGTCATTGATAACGACAGCGGGGAAATTTTCAACCTCAAGCCTCTGGATGGCTTCAGGCCCGAGGTCGCCATAGGCAACGACCTCCGCCTTTTTGATGCGCTTGGCAATGAGCGCTGCCGCGCCGCCGATGGCGGCAAAATACACCGCCTTATATTTTTTCATCGCCTCAATCACCTCCGGGGCGCGATTGCCCTTGCCTATCATCCCCTTGAGACCATATTTAAGGAGGCGCGGGGTGTATATGTCCATGCGGTAGCTTGTCGTGGGTCCTGCGGGACCGATGATATAGCCGGGTTTCGCAGGAGCCGGTCCCACATAATAAATAATCTGTCCACGGAGGTCAACAGGAAGCTCCTTACCGCTCTGCAAGAGTTCATAGAGCCGTTTGTGCGCCTGGTCGCGACCTGTATAAATCACGCCGGTGAGCAGGACGTCATCGCCTATCTTCAAATCCATGACCGCCTCATCTGTCAAAGGCGGCGTGATATGTTTGACTCTGCCCATAAAACTCCTCAAATCTCCACCGTCTGGTGGCGGGAGACGTGACAATTAATATTCACCGCCAGGGGCAGGGAGGCTATGTGGCATGGGTGGGTTTCTATATGCACGGCAAAGGCGGTGATTCGCCCACCGAACCCTTGCGGTCCGATGCCAAGGGCATTAACCTTTGCAAGGATTTCCCGCTCCATCTCGGCGTAATAGGGGTCGGGGTTCGGCTCGCCGATTGGGCGCAGGAGGGCAATCTTCGCCAGCATTGCCACCTTTTCAAATGTCCCTCCGATGCCCACGCCAACTATGGTCGGCGGACATGGATTCGCCCCAGCCTGCCTGACCCAGTCCACCACAAACCTGATTATCCCCTCCCGACCGGCGGATGGGGCAAGCATCTTCACCGTGGACATATTTTCACTCCCGCCGCCCTTGGGGGCAACGGTGAGCCGCACCTTATCGCCGGGGACAAGGCGGGTATGAATCACCGCGGGCGTATTGTCGCTTGTGTTTTTGCGCCTCAGCGGGTCAGACATAACCGACTTCCTGAGATAGCCCTCCTTATATCCGCGGCGCACACCTTCATGCACCGCCTCCTCCAAGCCTCCGCCGGTAAAATGAACCTCCTGTCCCGCCTCGATAAAGACCACCGCATAACCCGTGTCCTGACACATGGCAAGTCCCTCGGCGGCGGCGATGCGCTGATTCTCGCGAATCTTTTCCAGCGCCGCCCTGCCCGCAGGCGACTCCTCTGCGGCAATACTTGCCTCGGTCACGCGCACGAGGTCATCCGTGGCGTAATAGTTCGATTCAATGCACAAACGGGCGACGGCATCGGTAATTTGCCGGACATCGATTTCACGCATAAAGGTCACCTCACTCATCCTCTTGGATGAAAA
>JAPLSR010000354.1 GCA_026398545.1 Candidatus Sumerlaeota bacterium
CGGACAAAAACATTCACCATTCTTGAGAAATATTTCAAGGATGCCTTCCTGCCGTTTTCTGTTTCCGATGGGATGCTGAGATTTCTCGCCTTTCTTTGCTTGGCTTACTCGGATACGTCACCGTCTGTAGTATTCATCGAAGAGCCGGAAAATGGCGTTCACCCTCGACGTTTGAAAGATATTGTTGATATATTGACAGCCATCAGCAATCCCGACATCGAAAACCCGCGTCAGATTTTAATAGCTACACACTCTCCCTACCTTCTTGATCTTGTGAAGCCAGAAAATGTTTTTATTGTGGAGAAGAAAGAGGGACGGAGCGAGATAAGATCGCTTGATAGAACTAAAAAACTGGAAGACCAACTAATGGATTTTAATTTAGGCGAACTCTGGTATAGGGGCAGCATCGGGGGTGTGAGGTGAAAATCGGATTCAGCACCGAAGGCCCTCATGATGAGAAAACCATTGAAGTCCTCACAAGACGATTGCTGCCTTTTGATTTTAATCCGATTCACCGCACAACCAGAAAGACGCAGAGGATTAAAGAGGATATCCTGGAACTTAACATTGAAAGTGTTGATCTCATCATTGTTGTGAAAGATAATGATGGGGAAAATGTTCAGGAGCATATTAACCGGCTCAAGTCTAAAATACCCAACAATATAAAAACCCCGGTTGTCATTGGAATTCCGGTTGAGGCGCTTGAGGCTTGGTTTTTATCGGATGAAAAAGCCCTTTCCAATGTTTTTAACAAGAAGATTCCAGCGCAGAAGAATCCGGAAAAATTTGAGGATCCCAAAAAAAGATTACAGACACTGGCGACGCCCATAATACCAAACCGTGGTCATTATAAGGAATTAGCAGAATGTATTCGAATGGTTGTTCTTGAAAAGAAGTGTCCCAGTTTTTTGAAATTTAAAAAAGAATTACAGGCGCATACTAAAAATTGATATAATTTCTATTGTTGGATTATCATGTTCCTAATTGAGGCGCAAAATCTTTCCAAGCGTTACCGTATCATGAAGAAGCGGAGCACCTCCTTAAAGGAGATGGTGATTCATGAGTGGTTCCGCCCCGCTCCGAGGGAGGAGGTCTGGGCGCTGAAGGATGTCACATTTTCCATACCGGAGGGGGGCACGCTTGGAATCATTGGCGCCAACGGCTCCGGCAAAAGCACCCTTTTGAAACTCATTTCCGGAATTACACAACCCACATCCGGCTCAATATGCGTTCGCGGGAGGGTTGCCTCACTGCTTGAGCTGGGGGCGGGTTTTCACCCGGATTTGACCGGCATGGAGAATATCTATCTGAATGCCTCCGTCCTTGGTCTTCCGAAGGCAAAGATTGATGCCGCCGTGGAGGAGATTATTGCATTTGCCGGTCTGGAGAGATTCATCCACATGCCCGTCAGGCATTATTCCTCCGGCATGCTGATGCGTCTTGGGTTTTCAGTGGCGGTGCAGGTTGACCCCGACATATTGCTTTTAGATGAAGTGATGGCTGTGGGCGACGCAGAGTTTCAGGAGAAATCCACGGGGAAGATTTTTGAGTTTAAGAAGCGGGGGAAGACGATTCTTTTAGTGACGCACAATCTGGAGCAGGCGAAGGCGGTGAGTGAGCGGATTTTGTGGCTGGAACGCGGGCGGGTTAAGTTTTTTGGCTCGCCGGAAGAGGCAGTGAAGGATTACATCCGAGAATTCTACGACCAGCTCCTGAAGGAGCCGCCAATGCCGTTCAATCTGGAATTCGGGACGGTGTGCCACTCTGCGCGGATGGGCTCCGGTGAGGTTCTGATTAACAGGGTTGTCGTGAGGGATGGGGCGGGTCGCGAGACGTGGACTGTTCGCGCCGGTGAGACACTCAAGGTTGAGCTTCATTACAGCGCCAACCGGCAGGGACTCGCTCTTGAGGCAGTGATTGGTATCAGCCGTGATAATGTCAGTGTAGCGCGCGTGGATTCCGCCTCCCAATCTCTCCTGTTGCGGGAATGTCCACAAAGTGGCGTCATCACGGCGATTTTCTCACCGCTTCTTTTGTGCGGTGGAGGGTACCGGCTTTCCGTGGCGCTGAATCCGCCGGGGAAGCCGTTTGAACCCTATGACATTCACTTGAGATTTTATGAATTCCGTGTGGTTGGCGGAGAGGAAGGGCGGATGGAGCCCGTCATCGCACATCCCGCCGCCTTTGAGATAAAAAAAGAGGGGTGAAAGGGATTTCGCCTTTCTAAGAGAGGGCTGTTTTTTACTTCTTTCCTTTGAGTTCCTGCGCCAGGGCGATTTTGCTTTCAATGATGCGGTCGATAAGACCGTATTCGCAGGCTTGTGACGCCGACATAAAGAATTCCCGCTCGGAGTCCTTTTCAATTCTCTCTACCGGTTGACCGCAGCACTCGGAAAATATCTGATTAATCTCCTTCTTAATGCGTATCATTTCCCTGGCATGGATTGCAATATCCGCCGCCTGACCTCTGAATCCGCCGAGTGGCTGATGCAGCATGATGCGTGAATGCGGGAGGGCGTAACGCTTTTCCTTAGTGCCTGCAGTCAGCAGGAGCGCACCCATGCTTGTCGCCTGCCCGACGCAGGTTGTGGAGACGTCGGGTTTGATGAACCGCATTGTGTCGTAGATGGCGAGTCCTGAGGAGACGTAACCACCGGGGGAGTTAATGTAGAGATTGATATCCTTGTCGGGGTCTTCCGATTCGAGGAAGAGCATCTGTGCGATGATGACGTTGGCGATTTCATCCGTGATGGGTGTGCCGAGGAAAATAATCCTGTCCTTCAGCAGGCGTGAAAATATGTCGTATTCACGTTCGCCGCGTTCGCTTTGCTCCACCACGTGAGGAATAGTATAATAAAAGTTATTTCCGTTCATTTGCATTGATATTAATCCTTAAGGCGCAAGATAGAATGGGTGCGGAGCCGCTTATTACTCATTATGAGCCGCGCCCTCATCTGTTTCTTTATGCTCCTCGTAAAAGATGTGATTATTCTCAAGCAAGAATTTTTTCACCTTTTCCGTCAGGATGGAATCCTTGAAGGAGTCCAGTTGCTCATCGGCTTCCAGTTTGGCGCGGATGGCGAGGGGTTTGCGCCCCACCCTGACCGCCTCTTTTTCCAGTTCTGCGTTCAGGTCATCCTCCGTGACTTCCAGCTTTTCACGAACCGCCACCTCCCTCAGGATAAAGGATTCCTTCACGCCCCTTAGGGCATCCTGTTGTTTGGATTCCATGTATTTTTCCGGGCTGATGCGCAGGCTGGAGACGGGTATGCCCATTTGTTTCAGGAGCTGGAAATCATTTTTTATCATGCCATGTTTTTGATATTGCACGAGAGATGCGGGGGGTTCAAATGGAGATTTTTCGATGATTTTGTCAATCAGGCGCTCAAAGGCATGCTCTCTGGCGTGTTCCTTTTCACTGCGGGTGAGGTCGTCAAAGATTTTCACCTTCAGGTCTGCGAGGGTATTAAATTTACCCATGTCTTTGGCGAAATCGTCATCCAGCGCCGGAAGGGTATATTTCTTGATTTCCACGATTTCGACCTTCCAGATTTCTTTTTTGCTGATGATTTCACCGGTGGGTTTTTTGCGT
>JAPLSR010000392.1 GCA_026398545.1 Candidatus Sumerlaeota bacterium
TAAACCTGAGGAAAGAGAGCATGTAACCCCCTATATCCGCAATCATCCGGATTTATTCAAACTGGAAAACTATGCCGGGGATGAAAATCTATCTCATTACCGGTGGTCGGTGGATTACCCGGAAGATTTTGAATTTATCAGCGCCGTATATAATTATTTATATTCCACCAAGCCTGATTTCTCAATGCAGGATGTGCTGGATCTGCTTCGCCGTCATCCAGAAATTGCTGATATCAATCGTCATCGAAATGCGCGAATCCTTTGGCCCCGATGGATTGTAGAGAAAAAAAATGGAAAATAAACTGGCTTTGGGAACCGCGCAACTGGGTTTGAAATACGGGATAGCCAATCGTGAGGGCAGGCCGGAGCGTGGGAAGGCGATTGAAATCCTGAAAACAGCGGTGGACGCGGGCATCCGGGTATTTGATACTGCATACATGTATGGCGAAAGTGAGGAAGTGATAGGCGAATTTCTAAAATCGAATCCTTGCGATATAAGTCTGATTTCCAAAATGCCTCATCTTTCCGGCGAAATATCAGAGAAAGCCATACGAGGCTATTTTGACGAGTCCCTGAAAAGGCTCGCTCAAAAACGAATTTACTCCTATATGATTCATTTCACCAAAGACCTTGTGGCGGATCGGAAAGGTATTATTGCTGGAATCATGAAGGAATGGAAGAAAGAGGGGCTGATTCAAAAGATCGGAGTATCCGTATATGATAGAGAGGAAATCGATTTCCTCCGGACACATTTCGGATTCGACCTGATCCAAATCCCGCTTAATATATTTGATCAAAGACTGATCAAAGATGGCACATTAACTGAACTAAAAAAAAGGAATTGTGAGATACATGCTCGCTCAATATTCCTGCAGGGAGTTGTCTTTCTCAGGGGCGATGATTTGCCACCGCATCTTAAGGGGCTGCTGCCTTGTTTGGAAAAACTGGATTTCTTCGCACGGAAGATAGGTTTTTCGTCCGAGGAAATTGCACTGCTCTATGTATATTCACTGCCCTGGATTGACAAAGTCGTTATTGGCGTGGAGAAGAAAAGCCAGTTACTGAACAATCTTGCCATTATTAATAAATCAATCTCTTTCCGAGATGCTTTGAAGTCCATCGATATTTCTTTATTAGGGGCGAATGAGCCGTCGCTTGTTGACCCCAGGAAATGGTAAATGAGGGAGGGACGAAAGATGAAGAAAAGTGTAATAGATATGTTTGATCTCAAGGGACGGACTGCTATTGTCACCGGGGGTTATGGGCATCTTGGTAAAAGTCTAACAATGGCCCTGGCCGAGGCCGGTTGTTCCGTCTTTGTGGCCGACTTGGACCAAAAAAGCTTTAAGAGGGTTTTCACGCCGAAGAAGGTTCTCGATATCCGGTTTGTTTCTATAGATATTTCCTCCACAAACAGCATCCGCAGGGCATTTTCAAGCGTGGCAAAGAAGACCGGAAGGATCGATGTTCTTGTCAATAATGCCTTCTATACCGCCAGTGATCTTCCGGAAAAGATGAACGATGAACAGTGGGAACGTGGTATAGACGGAACATTAAGCAGCGTTTTCCGGTGCATTCGTGAGGTTATTCCATTCATGAAAAAACGGCGTTCCGGCAGCATTGTCAATATCGCCTCAATGTATGGCCTGGTGGCGCCGACCTTTCATGTCTATGATGACCATCCGCAATTTCTCAATCCTCCCAATTATGGATCGGCCAAGGCCGGTGTAATCCAATTGACAAAATATTATGCTTCTTATTGTGCGCCTTGGGGAATCAGAGTGAATGCCATTGTTCCCGGCGCTTTCCCCTCAAAAATAGTGAAGAAAGAAAAACTCTTCATTTCGCGACTTGAAAAACAGATACCAATCGGGCGTGTGGGAAATTCCGATGAATTAAAGGGCGCCCTTGTTCTTCTTGCCTCCGACGCCTCCAGTTATATAACGGGTCATAATCTCATCGTTGATGGCGGTTGGACCATAAGGTGAATAGACCGGGCATGAAATATGAACGACTCATAATGCGGTGTGATGCTTCTTCCTTAATAGGTATGGGTCACCTCATGCGCTGTTTATCTCTGGCGCAGGCACTGCGCCGCGATGGGTTCATCCCCATATTTCTCATGAAAAAATATGATGGCGTTGCGGGTGAAATCCTCGCTCGTTATCAGTTTGCCCCGATATTCCTTCCGGATGACCTTGATGAGACTCAGGACGCCGAGGCTGTCCGGAAAACCGCGGAGGAGCGGGGCGCGGCGCTTGTGATTCTTGACCATTATGGCATGGGAGAGCACTTCAGAAAAACCATAAGGCGCGCAGGGTTTCCGCTTCTTGTGATTGATGACCTCGCAGAGGCGGAAATAATTTCGGCTGATGCAATCTTGAATCAGAACATGGGGGCATCGGCGCTCTGCGACCGTTACCATCATATTGCGCCCGCCGCCGGAATTTTTCTCCTGGGTGAGAGATATTCCATGTTCCGCGAGGATATTCTGAAAAAAGGGGAGAGGTCTCGGCATGAAAGGAAGGCGCGGCTTGATGAGATTGCGAGCGGCGGTAGAAAGCCGAATATCCTTATCACCTTTGGCGGGTCGGACGTCCGCGGTCTGACGCCGCTTGCTATGGAGCAACTGAAAGTCTATCATGAGCTCTATCACGAGGTCTTTGTCGCCTGCGGACCGGGAATCTCAAGTGGGCAGTTGTGGGAGAGCATTTGCGCCCTTGTCAGGGACATCCCGCGGATGAGTGTTCTTTCCCAGCCTGACCTTTCAGAACTCATAGGCTCTGTTGACGTCGCCATCACGGCAGGCGGTTCCACCGCGCAGGAGCTGGCATATTCCGGCGTGGCAATGATTATTATCCAGGTGGCGGAGAATCAGAGGATTATCTGCAGGGGATTTCAGGAGAAGCGCCTTGCAAGGGTGCTGGAGATGGGACCTTGTCTGGAGGAGAATCTCTCATCAGCAATTGGTTCACTCCTGGGAAATCCTCAAGAAATCAGGGCATTTGCCGAAGGCGGGATGCAAACCTTTGACGGGGATGGGTGCGCAAGGATAATCAATGCCCTGAAGGATGAGTGGCTCAATGATGAACAGGCTCAAGCTTGACAGATGGGTGTATAGCGTTGGTGCTTTTCTGCGGAGCCATCCTGATGAAATTCTGGGGAAGGGTGAATAGAACCGACATGAAAATGGAGCAAACAGGCGAGTCTGACCCCAAATGCTTTAATGGATTCGTTTTCAGTAAAGGATAAAAGTATAACATGGCTGAGGAACATCAGGAACATAGAAAGAAATTCGTTTCGGATGTTTTTTATCTGACAGCTGGTTCCCATTATTCTCAATTCACAACAGCCATAAGCGGCCTCGTAATCCGAGCCATTATCGGCCCCACGCTTTCCGGGCTTCAGGGCCTCCTGAGCATGATTTATCTCTATTTTGATTACTTTTACTCACCGTTCCGGGGCGGGCTTGCGCGGGAGGTTCCCTATTACAAAGGCGTTGAAGATCAAAAGACTGTGAATGATATCCGTGATGGCAGCTTCACCATAGTTGCGCTCCTCTCTCTGATTTTAGGTATCGGCCTTCTTGTCGCGGGTTTCCTTGTAAAGGAAGATGAAACCGGCCTTCTCCGCTGGTCCATCAGGATTTATGCTCCCATCAGTTTTCTCATCTCAATCAATAATTACCTGACGGTTTTTTTCCGCACCGAGAAGAAATTCTTCGATCTCTTTCACTACAATGTATTCAGTTCCACCCTTATAGCCATTTTAACGATTCTGTTCACATACTATTTCTCCTTCAAGGGGCTTCTAATATCCACCCTTATTGTGAATTTCGTCGGCACGGTATACTTCTTCCATCTATCAAAATACCATTTTCGAATTCATCTCCCTCGGAAAATCCTGAAATTACTCATGGTACGGGGCACACCGGTAATTTTATACTCGGTTGTTTTCATGAACTTCAAGCAGATTGACAGACTTCTGATCATATCGATGATGGGTCTGACCCAGATGGGTTATTACAGTGTTGGTCTGATGATGTGCAATCTGATTTATATGATCCCCGCCAGCATTTGGCAGGTGGTTTTTCCGGGTTTCCTGGAACGCGGGGCGAAATTCAAGGAGGATGTTTCCCCTCTCAAGGGCGAAGTGATTCACAACACAAAAACGGTCGCAGACGTAATTCCCATTTTCTTCACCATTTCTTCCTTTTGGATGGGTTTCCTCATTATGTATGGACTCACCGCTTTCATACCCGGGCTTGTTCCCTCACAAATTCTGATACTCGGAAGTTTCTTTATAGGTCTTTTCGATATGTTTTATTATCTGTTTGTCATACGAGACCGAATAAGGCATGTCGTCGTGGCAAGTCTGATATTGCTATTCTTGGCGGCGTTCCTGGATGTTGTCGCCATCAGGCTGGGAACAGGACTTGTCGGAGTGGCCGTTGCGACCTTTCTATGTTTCCTTCTGTATTCATCTGTGATCATTATTCTTGGGGGTATTCTCATGCTGAAGGTCAACATACTGGAAATGTTCCGCTTACTCCTGCGGTTATATCTGCCATACATCTATGCCCTTGCCACCTATTACCCCATCGCGCGTTTCCTCCATCCGGTGAAGGATCATTTCTGGCTCGATGCGCTTCGAGGTCTGGCCGGAACAGCCATCCTTCTTCTTTTATATTTGCCATTCTGGATCCATGTGGATAGGAAGACTAAATTATTTACGACATTTATGGGCGAAATGAATCACAAATATAAAAATATAAGATCAATGTTGAGGAAGTAATGAAAATTCTTTTTGTAAGTGTGGGGAAGGAGGAATACCTTTTTCAGCGGCAGATGGCCTATTTTCTTGAGGAAAAGAAATGGGAGGCCCGCTTTGTCACCCTCGGCAACTATAACGTCGATTACAAGGAACCGCCGAAGGACACTACCGTGATCGAGCGCGAGGACCCCAGGATATTTTCCACCCCACTTCAGACGCCGTCCGATTGCGAGGAACGCATAAGGCATGTCGAACAGAATTTCGGCATCCCCTGTCTTCGCCGCCTTTTTTCCACAGACCGGATTCATCGCGATCGTCTGAAATCCGAAAAAGAATATGCCTTCCTCACGGCCCTTTATTTTGAATTCTGGGACAAGTTCTTTTCTTCTCACTCCTTTGACATCGGGTTCATGGAACATGGTGGGGAGCTGATAAGATGGTCCGCCTATTACCAGTGCCACACTCAGGGCATTCCCTTCTATCAGGTATTCTTCTGTCCCATACCGGATAGGATATTTCTCCTGAAAAACATGGATTACAATATTAAAGGAGTAGACTGGCAAGCGAAAGAAAATATTTCCCCGGAAGAGAAAGAGGAATGGCGGGTTTTTCTCTCCAACATCCGGGAAAGTAAAATAGATTTTGTCAAGATTCACAGGACAGATTTCCACTGGAGCATGCCCTTCCTTTTTTTAAGAGCTTATTACCGCAAACTCTTCACGAATATTCCAGGCTATAAAAAGGCAAGACTTTGGAATTATACCAAGGATCATTTCTGGAAAATCACCAGGAAACATTTTATGAAACTGCTGTATTCCAAACCCATGAAGGGCGAAAAATATGTATTCTTTCCCCTCCATCACAACGATGATGCCCAGCTCCTGATCCGGGCCCCGCAATACGCCAACCAGTTCGCACTCATCGAAATACTGGCAAACGCCCTTCCATACGGTTATAAACTTTATATCAAGGAACATCCGGCCCTTATAGGCGGCTTTTCCTACCGTATGCTTCGGGACCTGAAGAATAAATGCCCAAACATCCGGATCATCAACCCGCTTCATCATCCTCATAAGCTCATCAAGGATGCCGCGGCTGTTGCCACCATCAATTCAACCACGGGATTTGAGGCCATCTTGTTCAGGAAGCCTTTGATGATATTCGGCAAGACCTTTTTCAGGGGAACGGGATTCTCCACCGAT
>JAPLSR010000265.1 GCA_026398545.1 Candidatus Sumerlaeota bacterium
ACTCGTCACGCTCCTGCAGACCGGTTATGAGCAGGGGATGGTCACCATGGACAAGGCGCTCAAGAACCTCTACCAGCAGGGACTCATCTCCTATGACGATGCCATCATAAGGTGCAAATATCCCGAATCCTTTGATTCCGTTTAAAATCTATCAAAAATACAAGATTCATGGTTTTTATTTTCTCAGGGGCTTATAATTTCTTTCATTATGAAAGTTACCATCCTCGGCTCTGGCACATCTACGGGCATTCCGGTCATCGGGTGCAAATGCGATGTCTGCAAGTCCACCGACCCCAGAAACAAACGCCTGCGCACCTCCGCCTGTCTCCAGACTGAGCGCGCCAGTATCCTGATTGACTGCTCAACTGATTTCCGCCAGCAGGCGCTGACACATGAAATCACCCGCGTTGACGCAATTTTCATCACACATACTCACTCAGACCATGTCGCCGGACTTGACGACCTGCGCATTTATAATTATCTGCATGGCGGGGCGATAAAAATCCTCGGCGCGCCGCACATCCTTGAGGAGATAAGACGGCGGTTCGACTACTGCTTCAATCCCGCCCAGATTGGCGGCGGCGTGCCGGAACTTGACCTCATCCCGATTGAAGAGCCGTTTGATTTTATGGGACTCCATATGACGCCGCTCCACGTCATGCACGGCGAAATCCCCATCCTCGGTTTCCGCTTTGACAATTTCACCTACGTGACGGATGCAAGTTTCATCCCGCCGGAGACACTTGAGAAGATGAAGGGGACGCGGGTCTTGATTTTGAACGCACTGCGATATATGCCCCATTCCACACATTATTCCCTCTCCGAGGCGCTGAAAATCTCGCAGGGGGTCGGCGCAGAGCGCACCTATTTCACCCACATAGCCCACCAGATGGAGCACGAGGCAGCCGACCGCACCCTGCCCCCCAACGCCCGCCTCGCCTACGATGGGCTCACCATAGAATTGAGTGATTGAGCGATTGATTCATTGAGAGATTTGTGGAAGAACTCAAAAAAATGATTCAATGACCCGATGATTCAATGACTCAATTACTCAATGGACTCTCTAAGGTGCGCCCCAAAGAATTGAATTACGCTTGACGCATTACCCGATTGCCCGATATTGGGGATTGAAAAATATAAGAGCGTTTATCTGTCATCACAAACGTTCAAAACAGTATAAAATCATATCCCGAGCGCTCAAACAATGGAATTAAGACAACTGAAATTTGAACAAATTATGGGGATTGAACCCATTTGTCCAGATCATTAAGGGGATCACGCTGTCGGGACTGAAGTGCGGATAATTGCATAAAATGCAAGCGGGGGATAGCGCAAGGAGATAAGTCTAGTCCCGAATACGGATCGTCTTAATGACTTGAGATCACAATATTATTTCAAAAACTTATTTCCTGATACGGTCCTTGCTCCTGCCGGTGCCGCCACAATCGGGGCAGGTTGCCCGTTCGCGGGGGCTGCCATCCATGACAGGCGCGGTAGTGAAAAACCATCCATGACCCCTGCAGCGGGGGCATGCGCCTTCAGGGAGCGGGGCAGGAGGCCGGTCTGCGTGCATCGCCCCTATGCCCGCAATAAACAAAATCAGTCCGGGAACGAACGTTGCCATAATTTGAATGATTATCGTAATATTTTTCACGATGCCGGCCATGAACATTCCTCCAATGAAGATCGCCAGATAAAAGAAGAGGAGATACATGCCATAGCCCCTTCTGGCCAAGGGATAACTGAGGAATGTTATTATGATAGCTCCCATAACAAAAAGACCTGACAAAATAAGCTTCAGCACGGACCAGGACGAAAGTAAAAAGGTGGAATAAAACCCCACGCCGGGGAAAATATCAAACTTGATAGAGAGCAAGACAAACCCAGGAAGAAAAAATAGAATCATGAGAACATAGAAGAGATAAAGAAAACGAAACTTGGGGTCTTTCCGCAAAAACCAGGCGGCGCAGGCAAACAAAATAAATCCCAGCATGAGAATATAACCTACCCAGGAGCCCTGCAGATTGTCGATGAATTCCAGCTTTCGAAGATCCTTATCAAGCGAACCCTGTCCCGTGGATCTTACATCGTCAAGAAGGCGCGCCTCGCGATAAAAGGAAACCGCCTCTTTATATTCCCCCTGGTTGAATGCAATCATGGCAGCCAGTTTTTCAAGCTTCGCATCCCCCCTGGACTCGACATCGCTCCCCAGCCGGAGGATCTCCATAGCCTCATCAAGTCGCCCCATGCTGTAGAGCATCTTCCCCCAATGATAACACAAATCTTTCCAAGGCTTTTTCGGACCGAGGATTTGCTTGAGCTGTTTCAGTTCCTCGATACCTTTTTTATTCCTCAAGAGGAACCTTACAAAATTATCACAGGCATCTGGATACAGGGGATTGATTTGAAAAATCCGGAGGAATTCCTTATAAGCATTATCATAGTCATTCAGGGATTCGTATGATTGGGCCATTGCCATGTGAGGTCCGGGGTACTCTGGGTAAAGCTGCACGGCGCTGCGCGCCGTGCTTATGGCAAAATCTGCGTAACCAGCATTAAAGGCGCAACGGATCATGGCGAGCATGGCTTCCTGGTCCTCGGGTTTTTGCTCAAGCGCTTTGGTATATTCCTTGCCCGCATTCACATAATCTTTTTTCTGTTCGAGAAGCATTCCCTTTACCAGGTGAAGCCTGTAGGTATCAGGCGACGTCTGTTCCACCCGTTTGAGCAACCATGTTCCGTTTGTGACAGCATCCCTTGAATTAAGGATAATAAAAGCGGCGATGCACATGGCATCAGGGCTGTCGTGAAATTTCGAGGAAAGAATGGAGGCGCTGCGCGCCAGCCCATCGGTCTTGTTCTGGAGAAAAAGGGAGTAAAGATGCAAGGCATTGAGGAGAGGGTGTTCGGGATCCTTCTTCAGGAGGGCTGCAGCCTCTTTTTCCGCCTGGGCCGGATTCCCCATCAAGAGATGGCGCTCCACAATCTTATAGTCGTCCCGGGAAGGAGCCGGGATTTGATTTTCCTCCTCTTGGGCAAAGGCAGTGAATGACAGGAATACATTTAAACATAATAAAATAACCAAAACAGGAATTCTTTTGTGCATAATTTCCCCTCCAAATGAACCCGGTTATAGGGGTTATAGGGGTTACTCTCTATGAAATTGAAGAAATTTGAGCGTTTGAGCCTTTAAATCTTTGCCTGATGAATGTTTTTGAATCTGGCTGATGTAATTATGTTCGTCAATGAATTTGACCCTATTTATCTGAGTTTGTTCTCTATGTAAATTCTGCTAATATGTCTAATGGGAAATACGGATTGGTCATCGATATATAAAGACCTATCCCGCTTTAAATCGCTCAATGAAGAAAATAAAATTGGGATTGACTTGACTTTGTCACCAATTATAGGACAGCGCCATGAACTTAAACGCTTATGAATACTGAAGGTGGAAAAATGAACAAAAAGGGATTCACTCTGATAGAGTTGTTAATTGTAGTGGCAATTATTGCCATCCTTGCGGCAATTGCGATTCCCAACTTTCTTGAGGCGCAGACTCGCTCCAAAGTCTCCAGAGCACACGCCGATATGCGTAATCTCACAACCGCACTTGAATCCTATCTCGTTGACCGTAACCATTATCCCTTGCCCTTTCCCTGGGGCGACAATTACGCCACCAACATTCCCAATGAACTCTCTACGCCTGTTGCCTATATCACCAGTGCCACCAGTTTTTTTGACCCCTTTTCTCTGCGCTTTCGCGGGATGTATGGAGAACGCTATAATCGCTACGGCTACATTACCTCTAACTATGGCACTCGACTGAACGGTTATAATATTCTTTTGCCTGCATACAAACAAGCCATTGGAATGTGGCGCTTAGATTGCTTCGGTCCGGATGAACGTTGTGGACCTCCCGGGAGCCCATCAAATTGGCCCAACGAAGTTACCTACGATGCCACCAATGGCACAGTCAGTCGTGGCGATATCTATCGCAGTCAGCGCGACACCCAGGGGCTCCAAAAATGAACCATTGAGAGATTGATTCATTGAGTGATTGAGTGATTGATTCAATGATTCAATGACCCGATGATTCAATGATCCGATGATTCAATGAATCAATCTCTTAAAGGTTTTTTATGCGGGGGGAGTATTTGGCGACGTATTTGGCGTTGAATTCATCGCCGCCGGCGACATTTGCGCTGCGCCAGATGGGTGGGTCAATTCCCCGCGCCAGAAGCTTCTTCACGGTCTCTATTTCTAATCGGTGAATGATATAAAAATCTACGATTCCGGAAATCGGCCCCATTGGCGTATCCAGCCCCTCTATATTTATCACCGCATCACCTACCGGGTTATAATCATCAATGCATATATCTGCCAGGTCAAACAGGTTTTTCTTGCTGGGATGACGGATAAAATGGTCTAAGGGAAGTTCCTTCTGCCAGTAGCTGGAAGAGACCGCGATAATCTTAACTCCTCGCTCCTTACTTTCCAGCGCGGCATCAATCGTCGCGGGATTCACACCGATATTATGAAAGATTATGAGCACATCGTCTTTTTTCAAATCATAGTAGCGAATAACCCCACGAGCATAATTAACCGTTCGTTCAATCTCTAAGTATTTAAGTGATTGATTGAAGGGAGAAATGGCGATGTCCATAATGGGATTAATGCAAGCCAGACCGCCGGCGCGAAAGAACATCTCGCAAACACAGAGGCAGGTATGTCCGCCGCCGCCATAGACGTGGATTAATTTATCCTGCGCGATGGCATCTGCCATAAGCCCCGCCGCCCTCTGGATGTTGCCAATCTGTTCTCTTTCCACCTTTTCCAGATTGGCGAGCACGACTTCTAAAAATTGCGTATCAGATTTTAAATCTTCAAATTTCACAGTCAGCCTCCTTTAAGGAAATTTGGGAGATATCCGGTGGGTTTGCTCTCTCAATCTTTATCATTTATTCAAATCCACACCGGCTATCACTGAGCCGCAATCCGGACACCTGCCATCCTTCACACGATTCGCCCTCACGCTGAAACCATACCTCGAAATGAGCATCGCCCCGCATTTCCAGCACTTTGTGTTCTCACCCTCATCCCCCCAGACATTGCCAACGTAAATGTGATGCAATCCCTTTTTCTCACCCCATGAGCCTGCCCTGTGAAGACTCTCCAGCGGCGTGGGGGGGACTTGTGTGAATCTGTAATCGGGATGAAAACGGCTCAGGTGCCACGGAATATCCACGCTGATACCGGCAATAAAATCCGCAATGCCCTCCATCTGTGCATCCGTGTCATTGACGGTAGGGACAATAAGTGTGGTGATTTCGAGCCAGATGCCCGCCTCAAAGATTGCCCTGATAGATTCCAGAACCTTCGCCAGCTCCGCACCCATATATTTCCTGTAAACGGCGTCATCAAACGCCTTCAGGTCAACATTGATGGCGTCCAGATACGGGGCGATTGTCTTCACCGCCTCCGGCGTCATATAGCCGTTGGAGACGAATACATTTTTCAGATTTTCTTTATGCGCGAGGATGGATGTGTCATAGGCATATTCAAAAAAGACCGTCGGCTCCGTGTATGTGTATGAGATGTTCTGGCACTCATTTTCCACCGCCGCATGGACAACCTCCTCCGGCGGGAAATCGCGTCCCGCAATCCTGTCCTCCTCATGCGGCATCTGTGAGATGTCCGAGTTCTGGCAGAAGACGCACCGGAAATTGCATCCCACCGTGGCGATGGAAAAACTCACTGAACCGGGCTGGAAGTGAAAGAGGGGCTTTTTTTCAATCGGGTCGATGTGTGAGGCAATCGCCTTTGCATAAACAAGGCTCTGGAGCGTTCCGCCGATATTGCGCCGCACGCCGCAGATGCCCGTGTGTCCCTCGCCTATACGGCACCGATGCTGGCACAGACTGCATCTCACATTACCCCCGTCCAGTTTTTCGTAAAGCATGGCTTCCTTCATGGCACTCCTCATCCCTCATGGCTCGTCAGCGCAGCTACCAGTCAATAAAATCCCACGGCTTGATAAGCCCCTTGCCAATGAGTTTTACCTTCCGGACATCGGGACCCTTCATCTCGCGGGTTTTCCATCCGGGGGCGACCTTCCGGGACACGCGCCACATATCATCACCGGTGATGTTCAGGGTGGAGTTGTCCCTGAAGGTGATATTCGCATCAAACAGGATGCCTGCGGCGCCAATGTCATTCTCTCCCTCTATGGCGATATAATTTTTCCCTTTCTTAAAGAGGTCCTTTCCCTTATGGGACCTTGGATGAGTGTGAGTCATACGCACATTGTCGTAATAGGTCACCTCAAAGACCCTTTCGCCATTGATATAAATCACGGCTTTGTCGTCCGCCCAGCATTTCAGGATTGCCTCCTTTGGTTCCTCATCCAGGTTCACCACCCTCATGAAATAGCGCGTGCCGGTTGTGGATTCCTCCTCCGGCTTGGGGTCGGGATACCAGAACCAGACCGCCTCGGGCGGCTTCTGGGCTATGAGCTCGCCCACCTTTGTCAGGGCAATGTAATTCTGAAGGACGGCAAGCTGTTTCCCCAGCCGCTGCATGCAGTAGTCCAGCATGGGATATTTATTCCGCTTCAGCCAGAGCAGTTGGAACTCGCCAGTAAGCTGAGCCAATTCATTTCGCCTCTTCTCTAAGCTCGTGAGAATCTCGCCCTGCTCCTTGAGGGAGAGGTCGCCAGATTTGCCATCCTTGAGGAGATTCGCAATGCTGTTCATGGTGAGCTCCCGCTCGGCGAGATAGATATTCCTCCTTGCCACATGGTCAAGCGTGTCAAGCCAATCATTATTGAACCGGACACTGGTGCGCTGGGCGCCGATGGCATCGCGTGCCGCCTGCATTTTTTCCAGCAGTTGACGCATCCGGCCAAGCCAGTCCTTATTATAAGGTTTTATCCGCGGGGTGCGATGGAATATGCGGGCGATGTAAGTCTCCTTTGTATAATCCAGCCACCCGATGTTTTTAAGCGCGCCGGATAATATTTCAGAGTCGCTTCCCATATAAAGCGCCGTAAAGCGTCGGAGGAAGCGCCCGGGGTCGGGTGTGCCGGTCTCCCATTCCGCGGCGGCAGAATAGGCATAGCCCAGCATGTTATTCTCACGCAGATTTTCCGCGCCGTCATCACCCCAGGAGGATGTGACGCATCCCATGAGATTTTCCTTTTTGGCGACCGCCGTGAAGTTGGCTATGCTGGCAAAGCCAAGGGAATAATTGGGGAAATAGTTCGCCCAGCCCCAGATGCCGGGGCTTGCAATAATA
The DNA here is from genome assembly GCA_026398545.1 of Candidatus Sumerlaeota bacterium. GTDB lineage: Bacteria > Sumerlaeota > Sumerlaeia > MWCT01 > MWCT01 > JAPLSR01. Next base: position 7,294 of record JAPLSR010000265.1, read on the forward strand.
TTTTTAAAACCCGCCTTTTTCAGCTTGGCAATTGTGGGATAGTCCGGTTTGTCTATCCCGTAATGCCAGTCCACCATGATGCAATTCTTGGGCATATATGCCATCGCCTCAGGATGGTTTTCAATCATGTCCGCATAGACCATCATCTGGCGGTCATGCCTCTCATTAAGATATGTATTGAGGCGGGAGAAATATTTGGCATGGACCCTGCCCACGCCAATCTTTTTGACGAGCTTTTTGCTCGTCCCCTTCCCCACGTCAAATGATTCATCCCCGCCTATATGGAAGAAGGGGGAGGGCGCAGACTCCACAATCTCATCAATAAGTGTGGTCACGAATTGAAAGGCATCTTCGCTGACCGGTGAGAAAGACCATGGGTCTTTGTCAAGTTCCTGTATTTCGGCATATTTGCGGTTTTCGGGAAGGGAGAGAAGCCTGTCCTGATGCCCCAGACATTCAAAGACCGGGGCGAAGGTGACGTGGTTTTTTTCCGCCTCGGCAACAATCTCCGCCATCTCCTTTTTGGTGATAGCCCCGCGCATCCTCCCGATATTCGGGTCTGCCTCAAAGATGAACATGTCCTCAATATAGGGCTGGTATAGATTCTTCTTAAAGAATGCAAGTTCGCGGATGATGGTTTTAAAATCGCTTGAGAGTGAGACCTGGCCGCGGCTGATGTCATCCGATATGCCTCGCCACTTAAGGGCGGGCCAGTCCCTGATTGTGAGGCAGGGAATGGCGGAATTGCTGGCGTTTCGGAAGATTTGCCGGAGCGTCTGGACGCCATAATATTTGCCCACTGCGGACGGAGCCTCAATGGTTATTTTTTCCGGCTCAATGGTGAGGAGGTACCCCTGCTCAAGGAATAATTCCGGTTCATTTCCCTGTGGCGGGCATGTCTTAATCACAATGAGATTTTTTTCAGGCTCATTTGTGGCAATCTTCAGCTCCCAGCCAAAGCAGTTCTTTGCCTCATCAGAAAGGCATTTCGCGGCATAGGTGTCATCGGTCGTGTCCGAAGGGAGATAGATTTTCCAATCGCCTTTAAGATGCGCCTCGCCGCCGGAAAACTTGTACTCTCTGGGTTTCGGGATTAGTTTCAACTCCTTCATGGCAAATGCTCCTGTGGTAAAAATGAGGGGTAATAAAATAACGCAACCGAGGGCAAAAAATCGCTTTTGCATCTTCAGCCTCCCTCTTAAATATTGAGATATTGCTCATGATAGAAGCAAAAGGGGCATATAAGGCGCAAGTGAATTTCGCACCTCTTATGGGAGAAAATTTCTATTTAACCGGATTCGTGGGGGAGACTGTGCTCGTATTCTCTCTTTCCACACCTTCTAAATGTCGCTCATTTATATTTTGCGTATTGCTTGGGGTCGAAGGCTTCGCGGATGGATTCACCGACAAGCGTGACAAGAACCAGCGTGATGGAAAGCGCGGAAAAGGGCGCAATGGTGAGCCAGATTTTGGCGCGATTCTGCACCTGCAACGCCTGATCTATCATCTCGCCCCAGCTCGGTGTCGGTGGAGGAACCCCATA
>JAPLSR010000133.1 GCA_026398545.1 Candidatus Sumerlaeota bacterium
CATTGATGCCGCAACCACAGGACATCTGGTGTTCACCACACTCCATACGATTGACTCCCCAACTGCCTTCGCTCGCTTGAGTGACCTCGGCATTCAAACAAAACGCTTTGCCTCCGTCCTTCTCGCCATCATTGCCCAGCGTCTTATACGCCTCAACTGTCCTGACTGCAAAAAACCTTACAAGCCCCAAAAGTCCAACCTTGACCAGCTCGAATTTACTGAGCAAATGGAGATTGTTTTTATGAAGGGAATGGGATGCCAGACATGCAACAACACGGGATTTTTCGGACGCACGGGTATTTTTGAGACGTTCATCCCCGATGCGGATATGAAAAAGATTCTTGAAACCGACCCCGCCGTCTCGGTAATCAGCGCCCTCGCGCGGAAAAAGGGGATGCACACACTCAAGGAGGAGGGCATCCTGAAAATTACACGAGGTCTGACTACTGTGGAGGAAGTCCTCAGAGTCACCACCTGAAAAGTCATATCATTTAATTCCGTTTCGTATTTTTCAATACATGAAAGGGAGGAAGTGATGGAAGACAGACGCCAGGAAGACCATCTGATGAAACTTGCAGCAAATACGGTCAGATGCCTGACAATGGACGCCGTCCAGAAGGCGCGTTCGGGTCATCCAGGGATGCCAATGGGTTGTGCCGACCTCGCAATCGTCCTCTGGCTGAAATTCCTGAAGTATTATCCCGCAGACCCAAAGTGGCAAGACCGCGACCGCTTTGTCCTCTCCGCCGGACACGGCTCCATGCTCCTTTACTCGCTTCTCCATCTGGCAGGTTTCGCTCTTCCCATGTCACAGCTCAAGGAATTTCGGCAGTGGGGCTCCCGCACACCCGGCCACCCGGAATATGGTGCCACAGCCGGTGTGGAAACAACGAGTGGTCCTCTCGGACAGGGATTTGCAAACGGCGTGGGGATGGCAATTGCCGAACGCCATCTTGCCGAGGTCTTCAACGAACCCGGTTTTCCCCTGGTTGACCACCGCATATTTGGTATTGTCAGCGATGGCGACCTCATGGAGGGAATTGCCTCCGAGGCGGCATCACTGGCGGGTCATCTCAGACTCGGCGGCATCATCTATTTATATGATTGCAATCACATCACCATTGAGGGGTCAACATCTCTCGCCTTTTCAGGTGAGGATGTGCGCAGACGTTTTGATGCCTATGGCTGGCAGACCCTTGAGGCGGATGGTCATGATATGAAGGCTATTGAGGAAACCATTTCAGAGGCTATTGCCGAGTCAGGGCGCCCTTCACTTATTATTGCCCATACACATATCGCCCAGGGGAGTCCAAACATGCACGATAATGCCGAGGCGCATGGGGCGCCGCTGGGCGAGGCTGAAGTCCGCCTTGCCAAAAAGAATCTTGGCTTCTCCCAGGATGCGGAATTTTATGTGCCTCAGGAGGTCTATGACCTTTTTGCCCGGAAAGCGTCAAAGATGAAATCCGTGGCGCAAGATTGGTATGACCTCTTTAAACGTTATACTGCGCAATATCCCGAAAAGGCTGAGCTATGGAGGAGGTATCACGAAACACCCACCATGGAGACCCTTGGGGCGCACCGTGTAGAGTTCGACCCGAAAAAGCCAGTTGCCACACGTGTCAGTTCTGGTCAGGTCTTGAATGCCCTGGTGCCGGTTGTGCCGAATCTTATTGGTGGCAGCGCCGACCTCGCTCCCTCCAATATGACTTACCTGAAAAATTATGAGGCGATTGCACCGGCATCCTTCAAGGGAAGAAATATCCATTTTGGCGTGCGGGAACACGCCATGGGCGGCATTCTCAGCGGTCTGGCGCTTCATGGTGGCATCATCCCGTATGGTGGGACATTTCTCGTCTTTTCTGATTACATGAGACCCTCCATCCGGCTGGCGGCGCTGATGGGGCTCCATGTGATTTATGTGTTCACCCATGACAGTATCTTCCTCGGCGAGGATGGACCGACACATCAGGCAGTTGAACAACTCACTGCCCTGCGTCTGATACCAGGACTCTGTGTGATACGCCCCTCCGATGCAACAGAAACGGAGGAGGCATGGAAGTTCGCCCTGACGCACAAATCGCCGACAGCGATAATCCTGACGCGTCAGACACTTCCCGTCATTGACCGCGCTGTCTTCAGTCCTGCTTCCATGCTTGTGCGGGGGGCGTATGTCCTTCACGGGAAGGATGAGCCCGCCGATTGCCTCCTTATTGCCAGCGGCTCGGAAGTCTCTCTCATTCTTGAGGCGGGCAGGCTCCTTATGGAAAAGGACATCCGGGCGCGCATTGTGAGCTTCCCCAGCTGGGACCTTTTTGAGTCACAGCCTGAGGAGTATAAAAAGGAGGTCTTTCCTGATGATGTCCCCATGCGGCTTGCTGTTGAGGCGGGTCGTGGGGTGGGTTGGGAAAGATATGTCGGACAACGCGGTGCCGTCCATTCAATTGACCGCTTCGGAGCCTCTGCCCCGCCCAAAATCCTTGCGGAAAAATTCGGGTTCACACCTGATGCTGTTGCATCAAGGATGGAAAAACTCCTCTATGGCGCTTGAGGGCGCTGAGTATCCGGTGTTGCCGTCTCCAGCGCATCCATGCGTGGACGGGAGATAGAAATGGAATCAATATGCTGACGGATTTTGCAATCTGGGGTGGCGCATGGCACTGGAATGTCACGCCTCCTGCGTAATCTGGATATCGTTCTTTGCCTTCTTAGATTGTTTTTCAAATGCGGACTCATCGTAAAATTCTGTGTATCCGCAAAGGATGCACGTCACGCCGTAAAATTTTCCTGAAGCGAGAGGCAGGATGCTTGTGAGGTGAGAGGTGGAGATGGCGACGCGCCGCACAATGGCTTCCTTCCCATGGCATTTGGGACAGGTAAATGATGCCTTCAATTTGTCAGGGGCGTGGTTTAGACTCATCTTTTTTCAGAACCTCCATAGGCCAGGATAAAATGGGATTGCGCGCGGCCGCCGCCTCGTCAGGACGTCTCACGGGCGTGGTCTCCGGCGCATTCATGAGCGCGGTGGGGTCATTCATTACCCTTCTGTTCAGCTCCTCCATCACAGAAACAAACCGATTGAGAGTCTCCAGATTTTCCGTCTCAGTGGGTTCAATCATCATTGCTTCAGGCACAATTAAGGGGAAATAGATTGTGGGCGGATGGATGGAGTAATCTATCAGCCCCTTGGCAAAATCCAGCGCCCGCGCCCCGCTTTTCTTCTGTTCCTTCAGGGATAGCACAAATTCATGCATGCAATGGTCATTGT
>JAPLSR010000454.1 GCA_026398545.1 Candidatus Sumerlaeota bacterium
CATGCCTCCTCCTTCTGATGAACAGATCATTTCCTTTCTTTCGAAAATAAAGTCACATTCCTATCCCGCAACGGTCATGGTATATGATTTTGGAGAGAATAACGCCAGGAAATATTCCCAGGTGTTCTTGAATCTTGCGCAGAAATTGTCGTAAGATCACAAAATGATGTTTTGGTTATGAATGCTTGTTAATGAGGTGGGGAATTGTCAGGACAAAGCAAGAGATTTATGGATTTAAGAGATCGCTTCACCAAATATTTTGATCAGGCGCAGGTTCATTATTTTAATGAAGAATTGCGAAAAAGATACGATGATAATATGAAAAAAGGGGGAGAAGAACAGATACAAAAAGACAGAGATGAATGGCTGAAGAATATCAAGGCTTTTGAGATATATTATTTTCTAAAGGAAATTGGTGTGCATTTTTCCGGAACGGTTATTGAACTCGGAGCGGGACATGGCTGGTTGAGCGCCCTTGTGTCGCGGGAATCTTCCGTGTCGGAAATCTATGCCCTGGATTGTTCTGAATACCTCGTAAAAGTTGCGTCAGATAGAATGTATGAATACTTACATGCCGACAGATCCAAAATCGTATCCGTCATCGGGGATTTCCATAATTTGGATTATTGGAAGGATGAAACATTCGATTTTGTCGTGATGGATGCCTCATTTCATCACACCAAGCATCCGGAAATCGTGCTGAAAGAGGCTTCCCGGGTATTGAAGAGAAAGGGGATATGCCTTGCCATAAGAGAAAATCTGTTTCCTGTGTTTCGTCCGGGAATGGCAAGGAAACATTATGAAGAAGCCAGGAAAACGAACACAATCGAGCAATTGCATCACAGGGAAAATATTGCGAAAATGGCAAGGGAAAATCGCTTATCCGTCGAGACGCACCTGTTATATTTCAACACGGGACTGCTGTCCGGTGTAAAGAAAATACTGCTCAAAATTTTGAACGGATATTTCACCATCTGGAATTGTGTATTTATTTTTAAAAAGATATGAACATCTATCAATCAAGGTGTGCTCCGTATTTCTGACATGAATATCCTATTTGTATCGATAGTCATACCGCATTCGAAAAGCCCCACGGCCGGGAGTCTTGAAGTCTATAACTACATCAAGGGACTTTCTCGAAATCATGATGTTGATCTTGTCTCCACTATCGTGGATGCCGATCGGGAGAAGGTTCGGGAGATGTCCGGCATCTGCCGGAAAGTTTATGCCGCGAAAAGAAGCGAGACTCTTTGGGATAAGATAAAACAGGTTCTCTCGTGGATGGGAGGGCTCTGTCTCGGCCCCCTGAAACACCGCCCCGCTATTCTCCTTGCCAATCAGTTGATACGGGGAAATCATTATGACATAGTCCAGGTGGAGTTTGTGGAAGCAGGACGGCATATCAGGAAAACCGGAAAAACAAAGATGATTATGGACAATGTTGATGTTTCCCTTAAACCAATTCTTCGCCTGTATCAGAGAGAACGAAATCCCCTCAAAAAGATATTGCTCCTTCTGAAATTGTATCATACACGATGGTTAGAGGCGAAAACATATAAAAATTTTGATCTGGTTTTGACCCGGTCTGAATATGACAAACGCCTTGTGGAAAAATATTATCCAGGCACCAAAACCGCCGTTCTTCCCCATCTTGTGAATATGAAAGAGATTGAGGCATGTGGAAATGTCCCGGCGCTCAGTCATTCCCTGTTATTTACCGGTGCTTTTCAGAGGACCCTGAACGTGGAATCTGCGGAATTCCTTTTTTCGGAGATATTTCCCAGAATCAAAAAGGTCTTTCCTGATTCCGTGCTCATTCTGGCGGGGGGCAATCCATCGGACAAGATGAAGAAGTGGGCGCAAAATAATCCCGACGTTATCGTCACAGGATTTGTCCCTGACATTTTCGAATATTATCTGAAATCCACGGTGTTTGTCGCCCCGATGTTTGTCGGCGGCGGCGTCATTACCAAGATCATTGAAGCCATGTTTTGCGGCTGCCCGGTTGTCACCACACCTGTGGGCAATGAGGGGATTAAGGCTATAGAAGGGGAGCATATTTTCCTCGCAGAGAGTGCCGATGATTTTTGTCGGAAGATAGAGTTTCTGTTCCAGAATCCCCTTTTCGGAAAGACGCTGGGCGAAAAAGCTCGACAGTTTGTTGAGGAACGCTATGAGTTTAATCATGTTATAAGCCTTCTGGAACGATGTTACAAGGACATAATGAGGGTTCCATAAAATGAATGCAGAAGGGGTGTCATGAAGAGGATTATTGAAAGAGGAAGGATGAAACTAAGGAATGCCTTGAATGCCGGCAAGGCATTATTTACCGCAGAGCGATATTCGGGATCTTGCCCTCTTTGCGGTTGTGAAACGATTTTTACCAAGACATCCAAAAATCTACGGGAGACTTTTTCGTGCGCTTGTTGTCATTCCTATTCACGGAACCGCTTTGTGGCCAAAGTACTCCTGGATCTTTTCCATATTCCGCCTCCATACAGTCTTCATAAACTGGTACGGATGAGACCCGATCTTGCCGTGTACGAGACAGCCAGCTATGGCCCGATTCATAATGTGCTGAAGGACCTCAAGGGTTATATCTGCTCTGATTTTTTTTATGATGTTCCTTTCGGCGCCTGTAACAAGAAGGGAATACGGTGTGAAAATATTGAGGCATTGACCTTTCCGGATGGCGTTTGTGATCTCGTGATCTCTCAGGATGTGTTTGAACATGTGCGTCTCTATGAAAAAGGATTTCAAGAAATTTCCCGTATTTTAAAAAATGGGGGATTCCATATCTTTACCGTGCCCCTGAATCCCTTTCAAAAGACCTTTAAACGTATTGAAGTTCGCAACAACGAGGAAATCCATCTGGCGCCCAGGGTGTATCATGGGGATCCTGTCAGAGGGGGATTGGTTTATACCGACTTTGGAATAGATCTCCATGAGATCCTCTCCAGCTTCGGCTTTTCGTCGGAAATCCAATGGTGTTCGGGAATGGATGGCTTTTATCATGCCATATACTGGGTGTGTGTCATCGTATCCCAAAAGATCTAATAGGGGACACGATGGTCATGATGATTCAGGAAGGTCAAGAAGTCCGGTGAATCCGTGAATATAACCTTTCAGTCGCGCCCTCACCCCGGATATCCCCTTTTTCAGCCCCCCCCGCCTCAGGTCCATCAGGAGCTGCCCTAAGGCAAAAACGGGAAAGATGAACCAAATATACCAGGGTGCATGTTTCCGGAGATAGATAACGCCTCCCCTTCCCATGAGATAAAGAGATGCGGGATTGTTGATTCCCCCCATGGAAGAGGAGACCTTGTGCCATATGTGGGACTGTGGCACGATTGCCATCTTCGCCCCGGCTTTCCTGAGACGGTGGCAATAATCCGTATCCTCCCAGTAGGAAAAATATATGGGGTCAAATAAGCCGACCTGCACCAATACACTTCGTCGGATTAAAACACAACACCCGGTTAACATCCTAACCATGCAAGGATTCTGATAGGGGTACAGCTTCAGGGTTTTCCGGAAATAAGACCTTGTGGCGTGGAGACCCGAAAGCAGAGGGGACCCTCCGGCGAACCAGATGAGATCCGGGGGATCCGCATAAAGTATCAGAGGGGAAACCGCCCCCAGGGACTTGTCTTTTTCCATAATGCCGACGAGTGATTCTAAAAAATCCGGATGCACAATCGTATCATTATTCAATACCAGGACATAATCCGCCCCATCCAGCAGGGCTGCCCGAATGCCCTGGTTGTTTCCCTCAGCAAAACCCATGTTGCGGTCATTCTCAATCAAATGCACTTGAGGAAATTTTTCCCTTATCGCCTTCCCGATCTTTTCCCTGGAACCATTATCTATGACATACAGGGACAACGGGGTATAATATGTTCGGATGTGCACATCCGCGATATGCCCCCAGTCCCATTCCGTGCGGGCATATTCCTTAGCCTGTCTGCCCATGAGGAGCATCCGCTCCGGATTTTCAATGGCGTGTTCCATGACGGATGCAAGTCCTTCCGCATCGTTCGGTTCAACGAACCAACCGGTCTGGTCATGCACGACCATGTCAATAAGTCCCCCAATATGCGAGGCGATAACCGCCCTTGCAAAGGCATAAGCCGTTGCCACAACACCTGAACCGCTGGCATGGGTGTAAGGTGCGAGAACAGCGAGCGAACGTGCCATCAGGTGGGAGAGTTCCTCATCCGAGACCCGCCGGTTTATAACTTCAAGATTCCGGGCGAGGAATCCAATGGCGGTGCGGTCATGTTCCAGCGAGCCTTCCCCGGCGATAATGATTTTCGCCCCGGGATGGCGGGGTAATATCCGTTTCAGCGCCTCTAAGGCAACACTCAGCCCCTTATATGAGAGGAGCCTTCCAAAGAAAAGAAAGGTTGCCGGTTCAGGTATTTGTTCCTGTTGTGCGGTCTCATGGAGAAAGTCAAAATGCCCGTGAGGAATCTCAACAAGGATGTTGCGTCTTTCGGGATAAAGGTCTGATGCAATCTTCAGGCATTGATGCCCGTGGACGAAAATAGCCTTTGCATATTTCACAATAGACCGTATGGCAAAAATGGTGCGCAGTTTTTCCTCGCCGTGATGCGGTGTCACATCATGCATGGTGAAGACAACGGGATATCTCTTTGCGATGAGGGGCATGGTGAGGGTGAACCATGGATAGGTAAAGACAAAGTGGATGAGGTCGGGTTTGAAACGCCTTATCGCCCGGAGGCAGCGGGCGAACTCCCAGGGCTGAGCAAGCAGGCGTCTCCATTGCTCCAGACGGGCATTGGTCGGGGCATTGATGGGGAAGTGTTCAAGTGAGGAGGGGTAGGAACTCATATCCTGATGTTTATTGTGGAGAAGTCCTGAATGGATTTCCTTCCGCTGAGCCAGTGCGGTCAGCAGTCTGCCGGTATAATAGACATGTGCCGGACCCTCCCAGAGGTCAATAAGCAAAATCCGAAAAATATCGCCTTGTTTATTGGATTTCTTCATATAGATTACAATTGATGAGCAAAACCCGCCGAACGTCAATATTATACATTGCTGTTGACGGACAAAAGACTCTTAAAAGATGATTCAGAATATTTGAGCCGTATTTTGACGTTTCCCCATAGAGAAAATATTTTTAATATTCTGAATGCGGATATTAGTTATAAATTATGAATTTCCGCCCTTGGGCGGGGGTGCGGCAAGCGCGAGCTTCCACATCGCGCGGGAACTCGTGCGGTTGGATTGTTCCATTACTCTTTTGACATCCCATTTCAGAGGACTGCGCAAAAATGAAACCATCGACGGAGTCAATATCGTTCGCATCCCCGTTTGGCGAAAAAATATAGACCGTTGCAGCATCCCGGAAATGCTCACATTCATGCTCAGCGGTTCATATTATGGGTTACGTATCATGAAACGGGAGATGCCTGATGTCGTCCTCGCCTTTTTTACCATTCCCTGTTCCCATATCGGTCTTCTGGGGAAATGGCGTCGGGGGATTCCATATATCGTAAGTCTTCGGGGCGGGGATGTTCCCGGAACACAGCCGGAACAACTCGCCGTCTTTCATGCCATCACCAAGCCGATTATCAAGATACTATTGCGGAACGCCTCAGCCGTTGTCGCCAACAGTAGGGGACTCGGCGCCCTGGCGCAACAGACCCTCGCCAATCTCGATATCAAGATCATTCCCAACGGCGTGGACCTGGAACGATTTTCTCCATGCGAAGAGAATGCCGGGGAGCCGCATCGAACTGTGCGGCTCCTTTTTGTCGGACGGGCAAGTCAGGAAAAAAATCTCACCGAGGCGTGGGGCGTTTTGAAAGATTGCCTGGCGCAGGATTGGACGTTCTCTGTCATCGGCGACGGCCCCCAACTCCCCCGATGGAAAAAGGAAGTGCAAGACCTGGGGTTGGGCGCCAGAATCGAATTTCTCGGGTGGAAACGCAAGGAAGACATGCCCGGACTCTATCGGGAATTCGATCTATTTATCTTTCCCTCCACATCCGAAGGCATGCCGAATGTGGTTCTGGAGGCGATGGCGAGCGGTCTGCCCATTGTGGCAACAAAAATCCGGGGAAATGAGGATCTGGTTGAGCACGAGGTCAGCGGTTTTCTCTATGAGCCGGGGGATCGGAACACCCTTGCTTCTTCATTGATGCGTCTTCTGAAAGATGCCGATCTTCGGAGAAAAATGGGCAGGAATGCCCGACGACGCGCCGAATCTTTCTCATGGAAACGCACGGCGGAGGCTTATTTGCAACTTTTGCGGCAGGCGGCTGACCAAAGGAGTCGTCATTAATTTATGTGCGGAATCTGCGGTTATATCGGAACCAAGGAGATCGGCGCCGACCCCGATATCGTGCGCCGGATGTGCCGCACCCTCATCCACAGGGGGCCGGATGAAGAGGGGGTATGGGTCGGACATGATGTGGCTCTTGGGATGCGGCGGCTGAAAATCATCGACCTTGTGACTGGTTCCCAGCCGATTTTCAACGAAGACAAAACGGTCATTGTGGTTTTCAACGGCGAGATTTATAACTTTCCGTCTCTGAAGGAAGCCCTTGAACAAAAGGGGCACCGCTTTTATACCCACTCCGACACCGAAGTGATCGTTCACGGCTATGAAGAATGGGGCGAAGGGCTGGTTCAGCATTTCAACGGCATGTTTGCCTTTTCCCTTTGGGACGCAAAGAACGAACGGTTGATACTGGCGCGCGACCGCGTCGGAAAAAAACCGCTCTATTATGCGCATAGACCCGACGGAGGCCTGATCTGGGGGTCGGAAATCAAAGCCATCCTGGCGCATCCCAGCGCACCGGCGCGCGAGCCTGATTTCACCGCCATCCATCATTATCTCTCTCTACAATACGTGCCTGACCCCTGGACGGCATTCAAAGGTATTCGGAAACTCCCGCCCGCTTCCCTCCTCGTGTATGAGAAGGGACGGATGGAAATCAGACGTTACTGGGACTTGTCCTTCCTGCCGAAGCATACGGACAGCGAGGATGATCTGGCTATGGCGCTTCGGGAAAAACTCCAGGAAACGGTCAGATGCAGGCTCGTCAGCGATGTGCCTCTGGGCGTCTTTCTCTCCGGCGGGATTGATTCCTCCATCATCGTCGCCCTGATGGCTCGCATGAGCGACCGGAAGATTAAGACTTTCTCCATCGGTTTTGAGGAGGATACATTCAGTGAACTCCCATACGCCCGCGCCGTGGCGGAAAAATACAACACCGAGCATCAGGAGTTCATCGTGCGTTACCAGACCGCCGAGACCATGCCCCACATCATCGAGTTCTGCGACGAGCCCTTTGCCGATTCCTCCGCCCTTCCCATGTATTACCTCTCCCAGATGACCCGACAGTTTGTCACCGTGGCATTAAACGGCGATGGGGGCGATGAGACACATGCCGGTTACCAACGTTACTATCTGGATTACTTGATCAGCCTTTATGAACATATCCCCGCTTTCTTTCGAAAGGGGCTGCATGCCTTGTTTGACCTCCTCCCTGAACCAGTCAATGTGCCTATTGAGAGAAACTGGATCGCCGGTTTGAAAAGGCTGAAACAGGTAACCGGCATTTCCCCCAAGGCCAGCATCCTGCGGTGGGGCTCCTATTTTTCCCAGGACATGAAATGGAATCACTACACGGAGGAGATGAAGGCGCAGGTGGGAGAGGCAATATCGGATGCCCTTCTCGCGGAATGGTTTGATCGGGCGCGGGCGGAATCCCTCGTGGATCGGACATTATATGTGGATGTGATGAATTACCTCCCCGGCGATCTGCTGGTCAAGGCAGACCGCATGACCATGGCCAATTCTCTGGAAGGCCGCAGTCCCTTCCTCGATTATGAGCTCATGGAATGGGTAGCGCGCCTGCCCGTTTCTATGAAACTGAGGGGGAGGCGCCATAAATACCTGCTGAAGAAAACATTCCATGACCTGCTGCCAGAAACGATTTTAAATCGCGGAAAGCAGGGATTCGGTATTCCTGTAGGTAAATGGTTCCGTGAAAATCTGAGATTAATGATGAAGGATATGCTTCTATCTGAGCGTTTTATAAATAGAAAAATCTTCATGCTGGAGTATATTTCCCGTCTTATCCAAGAGCACGAGCAGGGCAAAACGGATCATGGCAAGCGAATCTGGACCTTGGTCATGCTGGAATTCTGGTTCCGCCGGTATATCGACAAATATTGAATGATGTCCAAGTGAATCTGGCAGGTGGCTTACTGAGTCAAGAAATATTTCCTTATTGACAATATCCTTTATGTGAGTGAAAGACCTTCATTATTTGAAATATTATATGTAGTATCTGTGTGCCACCATGATACCCATATGGGTTTGACTGTAAAGGAAGGAAATCCTTCTTGATAAAGTATCAAACAGTCATTTTCTTTTTTGTGCTTGTTTTATCAGCAAGCCTGAGGGTGTGGGGGGAGGATTTGTTGGCGGAACAGGTCAGGAGGGAGATACAGGAAGAGGAGAAGATGAGAGAGTTATTCAGAAGTGTCCCGCCCCGACCATTTCCCCGCCTCCCCCAAGGCATGTTACGTCATGTCATGTTTCTCTTTGTTGACCATTGGGAGCCCGGATATGGCTCGGTTGCACTGACTAAAGCCAACCTGTGGTATGAGGATTATGGCAGGATGGCGCGTCGGCACGTGGATGCTGATGGCTGCCACCCCAAGCATGACTGGTTCTGTCTTTACTTGGAGAAGAAACCGCTTCAGATTATTGCCAAGACGGTGTTTGATGGATTGGGAAAGATACAACAGGTAGCAGCCGGGCTCTGAAATCTTTTCCATTGTTTCCCTGTTTCCCCGTTTCCCCCACTCTCCCCCTCATTTTTATTCAGGTGGGGGGATATTCTCCCTGATGAAACGTAAGACATCCTCTGCATGACCGGTGGGTTCGGGATGGGGGAAAATCTTTCTGATTTTTCCTTTTTCATCGATAACAAATGTGGTCCGCTCAATCCCCCACACCTTCATACCATCCAGCGTTCTGGGCTTGAACACGCCGTAACGGCGGCTGGCTTTCATATCGGTGTCGCACAGGAGGAGAAAGGGGATATGGTATTTTGTGATGAACTTGGTGTGGGAATCGAGCGTTTCAACACTGATGCCAAGAATCCGCACGCCGATTTTAATGAATTCCTCAAAATGGTCTCGGAAATCGCACGCCAGTTTGACATCCTCGGGAGCGTTGTTTTTGGGGTAGAAAAAGAGGACGAGGGGTCTATCCTGGAATTCACTGAGCGACACCTCATCCCCGTTGCTCGCCGTGAGGACAAAATCCGGCGCCAGGTCATTTTCCTTTGGCTGTTCAGCGATTTCCGGCATTTCCTTTTCTCCAATATCTTTTTCCAACTTTCAAATATAATGCCCTCTTTACCCAAATCAAGAGAATTTTCGTCCCTTCGGTTATTTTTATGAAATGCAGTATATGCAAAAAAGACTTGAAAGGTTATGGGGAAGTTATAAATAATCATTCACCTTTTTGGGGGGTAGGTTGTAATGAAGATAAAATTTGAGAGTGAGATCAAGGATGAACTCCTTTATGCCACGCGTGTGGTGAGCAGTCTGGTCCTGCCACAGTCCAGCCTTCCAATCCTGGGGAACATCATGATAAGTGCGTCTGGTGACGAAGTCACCTTTGTCGGAAGTGATATGGATTCCTCCGTTCGGTGCAAAATCAAGGCGAGCGTTAAGGAGGAGGGCGAGACCACCGTTCCGGCTGGTCCCTTCTCCGAGCTTGTCAAGGAGCTCCCCAAGGCGGATGTCCTTTTTGAGCTCACAAAGGATGGACTCGTCCATATCGAGGCGGGCAAGAATGATTATGACCTCCAGACCATGCCTGCCACAGATTTTCCCGCCTGGAGCGATTTTGAGCCCCTGACGTCTTTTGAGCTTTCTCAGAAGAATTTAAGGAGAATGATTGAAAAAACCCTCTTCGCCATTCCGACGAGAGACCCACGAAAGGTCCTGATCGGCGCCTATCTGACCGTGGACCTCATTATCCCCGATTTCCTCGATTCTAAGGGGCTGGAAGACCCCGCTCATATCCGCCTTGTGTCCACAGATGGGAAGAAACTCGGTTATATTGACATGCTTGCCGGCAGGTGCAAGGGGGAATCCGCCATCGGCACCATTATCCCGCAAAAGGTTATGGCAGAACTTGCAAAGGTGCTCACAGGCGAGGGGCTCGTTGACATCCACCTCGGGGAAAGCAAAATCTCTTTTACCCTTGGTGATACCCAGTTCATCACAAATAAAATAGATGGCGATTTTCCCAATTATGAGATGGTGATTCCAAAGGAATTCGACCATGTAGTCGGTTTGAACAAGGAGGCTTTTATCAAGGCGGCAAAAAGGGCGGCAATAATGACGGAGTCGCTGAACAATGCCATCTCCTTCCATTTCAAGCCCGGCGAGATGGAACTGGAGGCGTTGACATTTGACCTCGGCTCCTACAAGGGGAGCATCTTCAAACCGGATGTTGAGTATGAGGGCGAACCCTTCAAACTCTCCTTTAATTATAAATATCTCCTCGAAGCCCTTTTAGTCATGGAGACAGAAAGAATCACCCTGCACATGAAAACGCCCTCTCAGCCCATCATCTTTCACGAGGATGGACATTCTGAAACGCTTTTCCTTGTGATGCCTATCAAGATGAGTCAGGTGGAATAAAGGGAAATTGACCGATTTAATCATTGAGAGATTGAATCATTGAAATATGCAGTAGGAACCTCTTTTCGGAAAAGAAGCCTGCCTGAGAGCCTTAATAACCCGCCTCTTCTATCAGGATTTGCAGTATCTCCAGTTCATCCCCGTCAAACCACACCTGCTTGCAATGCTCGCAGTTATCAATCTCAATAAAGTATTGATAGCTGAAGAGTCGCCTTATCATGCCATATCCGCAGAGGGGGCAGAGGTATGCGGATTTATTTTCCGGCTTGGCATCATCCAGATTTTTGGGCTCGAACACTGAAGCGTGAATATTGATTTGATGCTCTTTCCTCCACAGGTGAGCCTTTTCGAGGAGGCGGGGAGAGGGCTTGTTTTCCCTGCGTGCGATGATGCGGATAATGCCTTCCTCTGGAACCATCTTGCCGTAGCAACGTGGGCAAATCCTGATCGGCACGCCCTCTGTATATGAGTTGTGCAGGGTGACGCCGCAGATGGGACAGCAATCCCTTTTCATACCTCTTTTATCAGGGTTGCGAAATGCCTCAAGGATGAGCGGGAAGGTGTTAGCTTCTGAGTCGCTCTCCGTTCCGAGGGGACGGACAGTGGTCATGCCGGTGAACCAGGGGATGGCAAACAATTTGGAGAGGTGGTAAGGACCCATCCATTGCCCTTTATGGTCGCGAACCTCCCAATAAGAAGTTGCCGCCGCCCCCTCGGCATGTATCTCGGAGAGCGGAAGATAAGTCTCGGATAATGCCTCGCCTGAGATGTCTTTCATCCGGGCGTTCGCACTGAAGAACTCTTCCACTGAGGGGATTTTCTCCCTGGCGGCTTCACGCTCCTTATCCTCCTCCTCCAGACCCTGAATTGCCTTGAGAATAGACTTGTTTGCCATATCCATCAGTCTTTTGACCCGCTCCAGGGTCGGTGGATGGGTGGCGAACAGCCTGTCGAGCCAGCCTTCCCTGCCTGCCGGTCCGAAGCTTTCCGGCGGGACTATGAATATGGGACTGTAATCCTCACCCGCATCGCCGAGGTAGGAAAATTTCTGATGTGCCTTATAGATGGCGCGTGCGAGGGCTTCAGGGTTGCGTGTCATCTCCACCGCTATGGCGTCGGCAAGATATTCCCGCTGGCGGCTGATAAGGAGGCTGAAAAACTGCACAAAGACATACATTAAACTTGAAAGTAATATGCCTATGACACCGGTTGCACCCCTGCCCGCATTGTATTGAAGTGACGTAATATTACAAACGGGGATGGATCGTTCTTCCTCCGCCACGAGGGCGTCTGCAATACGCCGGAAAATGTTCCCCAGTGCGCAGGAGAATGTGACAAACAAGGCATCGCCGCTCATGATGTGGGCAAGTTCATGTGCCACCGCCGCCTGGATTTCCTCACGGGTGAACTGTCCGAGCGCACCCTCCGTGACGGCAAGTATCGCCGTCCCGTCCGATGCGATGACGGCGCATGAGTTGACGGCGTTCGCAGGGATGACATGCGGTTTTATTTGCTTTTTGCATCCCGCACTCAGACGCATCTCCTCCACAGTATTGATAAATTTTTTATGATAGAGGTCTAAAGGGTCGGGAAGTCTGGCGCCAAGTTTTTCGAGGATAAATTCTGCGCCGCTGGTCTTCACATCATACCATTGTAAGATGGCAATGACCGTGGCGATGGCAAGGATTATCAGAAGGTGGTTGTAAGAGAAAAGGGGGATACCTGAAAGGAGTCCAAACAGGAAAATAAAGAATGCGAAGTATAGAACGGCAATCCCCGCGAAGTAAAAGATAATCAGGAATGAAAAGAGCACCAGCGTCCTGCGCGACTGCCGCACCTCCACCTCATAAAAGGTATCACCGTTTGCCATCTAACCCTTCAGAACCCTTTTTCCCCACAAGTTTTCACTTAATGATGAGTTTTTATTTTTCAGAAGCCCCAGCCGTATTCGCTCTTGAAGGTTTGCCAATTCGCGCCGTCAAATTGATACCAGGTGATAATCGCATTGCCATTGTTGTCCATCGC
>JAPLSR010000376.1 GCA_026398545.1 Candidatus Sumerlaeota bacterium
GAAGGGTCATCCGTGCGGCGTTCATTATATCCAAGAGGATTGCTTCATCACGCGGCATAAATCACCTCGGCGGAATCGAGAATGGCTTTGCGGCGAATCCAGTTGCGGCTTTGCTCGATAGCGCGGCGGCTGACGAGGTCCACTTCACGCCCCAATAACTCTTTTAATTCCGTCTCCATCTGCACATGATCGAGCAGGCTCCAATCGGCTTCCAGAGTGAATCGGACAAGGAAATCATAATCACTATCGGGCGAAAAATTGTCGCGCAACGCTGAACCAAAGAGTGCCAGCTCGGAAATTTTCCATTTCCGGCAGAATTCCTCAATCCGCTGGAGGTCTATGGGAATTTGACAATTCATTCCGGGTGTTCCTTTTTGGGCAATTTTCATGTCCAATCAAAATGAATGGTTCTTTATAGCGATTCGTAGATTTGAAAGTCAAGGGGGAAGAAGAAAGCTGGTGGAGTGAATCCAAATGTGCATTCAAATTCCAAGCGATTTAATGAATTCCTGTATCTTGTCTTTTGATAGATTTTTGACAACTTCTTTGGTTGTAAGTCCAAGGACGGCGATGGGTTTTTTGCCGGCGAGTCCCTCCATGCGGCGGAATGTTGACGTGATGCCGCTACCCCCAGCGGTGCAGAAAAAGGCAACGTTTTTAAATTTTGCCCTATTCTGCATGATATAGGTTCGTGTTGCGCAGGACATGGTGCCTGCCCAGATGGGTGTGCCGATGATGATAAGGTCATAGACCGCCGCGTCTTTTTCGGGAGGCTTGACAGGCGTTTGATGTTTCAGTATTGCATCCTTACAGGAGATAATAAATCCAAGGAGTCCACGGCGTTTCTTCAAGTCAACGATTTCCTCAGCATCGCAACCGAGGAGGCTTTGTATCGCCCTGGCGAGTTTTTTTGTCACACCCGTCCTTGAATAAAATACAATGAGAGATTTCATAGCAACACACCCCCTTTAAAGGCGTTCAGAATCAGGTCAAAAAGCTCACCCGCGCCATCCTTCATAATATTGAAAACCGGCAACGAAAGGCACGTCTTGAATTCCCGTTCAAGCTCCTCTGCATTTATATAATCGGGTTTGAAATAACCGCGCCGCCCGACCTGCCGGGGGAAAAATGGGTTGATGGCAACGGCTATGAGCCTGATGGGGTGACGGTAGTGGATATGGGCGCCTCGTTTTAAAAGTTGTTCAAGATTGTCCCGGACTTCAATCGGCTTTCCGCCTGCCAGAAGCATGGTAGGCGATGCAAAATCAAAAAGAACGCCCTTTAACATGAGGGCTGAATTGTTCAAAATCGCCCTGAATGGTTTTGATGCGACGGCGCCGGGAATAGCCACACACCTGACGTCATCTGTTATCCTTGCGCTGAGGGAGGCGGCATCCGCATCGGCGAGGAGCGATGTGCATCCGGCGAGAACCGCCTTTAGTCCCTTGCGACTGTAAATCGTGACCTCATCGGGCATCTCAGATTGCAAATATCGGGGTGACTCCTCCCTCATCTGGAAGACGTCCATAATTGCCTTCATCTCCTCGGCAAGATGAGGGATATTGGTTGAGCGTGCGGCTCCGGTGGTAAAGACGACGGCATCAGCGGCAGCCATGGGCACCATGCGACCAAGCGCACCGTCAATCAGTTGAATCGGGGCGTATCTCTCAAGAAGCGTCAGAATGCGCCTCAGTGCATCAGTCTTGTTGGGACCTGCAAGCATGATGCGTCCCTCGCCCATGATGCGGACATGGAGGACGCGTCCGAGAGAAGTAATCTCATCCGTGGGCGCAATGACCTCACACGGTGCGGTTGCCTGGCGGACGCACTCCTCCGCCGTGCAGAGATGAATCCCCTCATACACATCAAGCCGCGGTTTGGGGAGGAGCGTCAGGTTGTCAATCGCCTCGCCATCGTAACCGATGCCGGTCAGTGAAACGGGGATAGCGCGGCGGCGCGCCTCATTCATCAGGGCAATAAGAACGGTCGTTTTGCCCGTGTTTTTTGCCGTCCCCACAATCCCGACACGAACGGTTTTTGTCCCCTTCTTCAAGCACAACATCCATTTCCCGGAGCTTTAATAAATCTATCCTTTTGTGCCTGCCCATCTGTCAATGAAAGACGTATCCACGTCAACATCCAGAATCATTATATAATTTCACGCAGTCGCTGACGCTCCATAGCTCTGGCGACGGAGCGAGCGCGCGGAGAACGCTGAGACATGCGGCGCATGGAAAAAACGGGCGCTTTTTATACTGGGCATCACAACGCTAAAAACTTCAAAAATTCCATTCAAAAAAAGATTGACAGAGTTCCATCACCATAAGACTTTCGGTCTAAATTAAAAAGTAGAAGGACGGATGATGGACGGACGAAAAAATCTTTAGTCATGTATTATTATAATCCAATGGAGGTGTTTTGACTATGGTTATCAAGGTCGGTATCAATGGATTCGGAAGAATTGGACGCTTGGTTTTCCGCGCCGCTATTGACAGAAAGGAGATTGATATTGTTGGTATTAACGACCTGTTTGAACCCAAAATCCTTGCACACCTTTTGAAGTATGATAGCGTCCACGGGAAACTCAATGGAACCGTTGAGGCAAAGGAATCCAGCATTGTGGTCAACGGGAAGGAAATTAAGGTCACAGCGGAAAAAGACCCCGCCACACTCCCTTGGAAAGCCCTTGGCGCAGAGGTTATTATAG
Source organism: Candidatus Sumerlaeota bacterium (assembly GCA_026398545.1). Taxonomy (GTDB): domain Bacteria; phylum Sumerlaeota; class Sumerlaeia; order MWCT01; family MWCT01; genus JAPLSR01. The sequence goes on from JAPLSR010000376.1 coordinate 2,708, forward strand.
AGTCAACCGGCAGGTTCACCAAACGCTCCGATGCCGAAAAGCATATCACTGCCGGAGCCAAAAAGGTCATCATTACAGCCCCCGCCACAGACCCGGACGCCACATTCGTCCTGGGGGTGAATGAGAATACCTATGACAAGGCAAAGCACAACATAGTCTCCAACGCATCCTGCACAACGAACTGCCTTGCCCCCGCCGCCAAGGTCATTCTGGACAAATTCGGCATCAAGCGCGGCTTCATGACAACCATCCACTCCTACACAAATGACCAGATGATTCTGGACATCGGGCACAAAAAGGACCTGCGCCGCGCCCGCGCCGCAGCCCTCTCCATGATTCCCACCAGCACAGGCGCCGCCAAGGCAATCGGTCTTGTCATCCCCGAGCTCAAGGGCAAATTGGACGGCTTTGCAATGCGCGTTCCCACGCCCAATGTCTCTGTGGTTGACCTTGTATGCGAAACGGAAAAGACCCTGACCAAGGCAGACCTTATCGCCGCTTACAAAGATGCCGCCAGAGGCAAACTCAAAGGCATCCTCGCCGTCTCTGAGGAACCTCTCGTCTCCTGTGACTTCAACCACACAGAGATTTCATGCACCATAGACGCCGAGTATTGCAATGTCATCGATGGCAATTTCGTAAAGGTCATTGCCTGGTATGATAATGAGTGGGCATATTCCAACCGCGTGGTTGACCTGGTTGAATATATGATGAAATAGGCTCAATTGACAATTGAGAATTGACAATTGACAATTAAAAAACTTCAGTGAGGAGAGATTATGACATCTCGCATTCCGCTCATAGCCGGCAACTGGAAGATGTTCAAGGTGCGGAGTGAGGCGGCAGACCTCATCAACGCCATTCTGCCCGTGGTCTCGCGGACTAATTACTGTGAGGTGGCTGTCTGCCCTCCATTTACCGCACTCCAGACTGTTTATAATCTTGTCAAGGGGACAAAACTCGCCCTCGGCGCCCAGAATTGTCACTTTGAGGATAGCGGCGCATTTACGGGAGAGGTCTCGCCCCTGATGCTGAAAGACCTCGGCTGCCAGTATGTAATCATCGGTCACTCGGAAAGGCGCCAGAAATTCGGCGAGATGGATGAACTCATTAACAAGAAGTTAAA
>JAPLSR010000249.1 GCA_026398545.1 Candidatus Sumerlaeota bacterium
TCGCAGATTGCTGATTGTTACCCGAAGGAGATGATAGATTCCTTCCGAGGATTCATCTTTGTCCCAGATTTTCTTTATCATCTGGCGATGAGTGAGGACCTTGCCCTCGTTTTGAACAAACAATTTAAGAATGTCGTATTCAGTTGGGGTGAGGTGGATTGGTTCTCCCCTGACGGACACGGCGCGCCGGGAAAAATCCACGCAGAGGTCTCTTGTTTTGAAATAAGGCTCATCATCAGTGGGAACAAATCGTCGCATCACAGCCCTGAGGCGCGCCAACAGCTCCCCCATACTGAAGGGTTTGGTAAGATAATCGTCGGCGCCGGCATCAAGCGCGGCGACTTTATCATTCTCATGCTCCCGGATGGAAAGAATGATAATCGGCGTCTTTATCTTCTCCCGCAGCCGTCTGGTGACATCGACGCCGTCCATATCTGGAAGTCCCAGGTCGAGTATGATGACATCAGGATGGGAGGTGAAGGCAAGCATGAGGGCTTCCCGGGCATTTGACGCCTCGGTTATATTGTACCCGTAAGGCGAAAGAGAAGCCTTCAGGAATCGCCTGATGGACTTTTCATCATCCACGACCAGCACCCGCAGTTCCTGTTCTGTTTCGTTTGCCATGAGAGTCAGACCGTCTCCGGAAGCGTTATCGTTACAGTGGTGCCCTGCTCTCTGCCGCTTTCAATACGGATGGTTCCCTTGTGCGCCTCAATGATTCCCTTGCAGATTGAGAGTCCCAGTCCCAAGCCGGGCACGTTGTGGGAATGCTCCCCGCGAAAAAATTTCCTGAATATGTGCTCCATCTCCGCCGTGGGTATCCCCTTTCCGTAATCCCGGATGAGGATGTTCACGCCGGTTTCAGCGGCGCGGGCTGTGACGGATATCGGGGCATCGGCGGGTGAATATTTGATGGCGTTATCCAGCACGTAGGCAAGCGCCTTCACAATCAACGACATGTCGCACGCAACTTCGGGAATCTCGCCAACAATATCCACCTGCACGGGACGCGTTCCCATCTTTTCCCTGACGTGGTCGAGAGATACGCTGATGATGTCGCGGACATCGCAAGGCTGGAGGGTTGCCCGCAGTGCGCCCGCCTCAATTCGCGTGATATCAAGAAGGTCCCCGACAATGTTATTCAGGCGAAGCGATTCTTCAAAAGCCGTTTCGATAAGCTCCCTGACTGTGGTTCGCTCTAAATGCTCCCCGTCTTCCATGAGACTGCTCAGCGTCCCCGTGATAGCCACTAAGGGCGTGCGCAGGTCGTGGGAAATCGAGTTTAAGAGGACGGTATACAGTTTATCCCTTTCGCGGAGAAGTTCCATATTGCGATTTTCTTCCAACAACCTGATGCGCTCAATCGCCAGTGCGCACTGATTTGCCATTGCGTCTAACAGAACCGATTCATCCCGCTCCATGACATCGCGCAATTCCCTGATGCGATATGAGAGAACCCCCACGGTCTGATTTCCGATTTTCAGGGGCAGGTAGCGGGCATTTGCGGACGGAATGTGGGAAGTTCCCGCGCCGGCAGGACTGACATTCTCGACAACCCAACGGGCAATGGATTCATCGAACTCTTCGAGGGATGCCCAGGCGCCGGACACCCACTGCTTCAATGCCCCTCCCTGTTGGAGATAAATCTTTACCTTGCTTCCCGTAACCTTTTCGACATGGGCATGAATGATGTCCAGCACATCAGTCAGGTTCAGGGTCGTGGTCAGGTCGCGGCTGAGTCTGTAAAGGATGGCGGTTTGCGCCTCCCGCCTGCTGGCTTCTAAGGCGCGCTCCCGCAGCTTGGATGCCAGTTCGCTTATCATGACCCCTACGACGAATAGTCCGATAAACGTGAGGATATACTGCGTATTTGCCACGCTGAGTTTAAACCGGGGCGGAATGAACAGGATATCAAAGACAAGAACGCTGATGAGAGAGGTAGCAATGGCGGGTCCTCTTCCCCACAGACTTGCCGAGATAACCACGGCAAGGAGATACAGCATGACCAGATTTGTGGGCTCGAAGTGCTTGTGAATCATCAGCCCCACGCAGGACATGAGAAAGACAACACCCATGCTAAGAAGGTAGTGCGATGTCTTTTTGATTGGAAGGCGCATCATAGAGGCATCAACAGGCGAAAGAAGAATATGAAACGGAAAACACCGTTTCCGGCGAAGATTTTGTCAAAGTTCTAAAATTATAATTACGAAATATATGGCTTGTCTTCAAGAACAAAATACCCTTCAAGAAACTCAAGACAGTGGGGGGGGCATTTATGATAAGTAAGCGTCAAGGAATTAATTTCTACCTTGGGGGGATGAAAGACATCCGAACTATCCGGATGCTCCAATGGCCTCTCGAACCTTTGCGATGAGCACTGAGGCGCGATATGGCTTCTGTAGAAACCCCGCAAGTCCCTTGCCGGAAAAACGGCTCACAACCTCCTTCTCGCTGTATCCACTTGTGAGGATAACGCGAACATTCTCCTTTATCTGGCGGAGCTCGCGGAAGGTCGCCTCGCCGTCCATATAAGGCATGGTAAGGTCAAGAATCACACACGCGACCCTGTCGAGCTCCTTTCTAAAGATTTCAAGCCCCTCATGGCCGTCAGATGCGGTGAGGACATCAAATCCCGCCTTTTCCAGCATGATTTTCCCAACGGTGCGGACAGTGTCCTCGTCATCTATCAGAAGAATGGTGCCGACGCCTTGCCACTCCTGCAGGGACTCATCGGCAACCGTGGTGGATGGCGCAGTTGACTCAAGCGCCGGAAACAGGACCTTGATTGTTGTTCCCCGACCCGGTTCACTGTAAACCTTGATAGCCCCCTTGTGTCCGCGGGCAATACCCAGAACGGCGGGAAGACCCAGCCCACGTCCGGTGAACTTGGTTGTGAAGAAGGGGTCGAAAATTCTATCCCGTATCTCCCTCTCCATTCCACATCCTGTGTCTGCCACTTCAAGATAGACATAAACCCCATCCGGCAGTTTTTCATCCAGAAATGTTCCGCTGAGGTAAGCCTGGTTGCATTCCATGGCTCCGGTTGTGATATTAATCACGCCGCTCTTATCGCCAATCGCCTCCGAGGCGTTTGTGACAAGATTCATGATTATCTGACTTAACTGTGAGGCATCTCCCTCAATCAGGGGGAGGTTCTGCGCAAGATTGAACTTCAGCACGATCTTTTTGAAAATGGAGACCTCAAGGAGATGGAACATCTCCTCAATAATCTCATTGAGGTTGACAGGCTCAATGACAAATCTCCCCTTGCCGGAGTATGCGAGCATCTGTTTGCAGAGCTCTGCCGAGCGTTTTGCTGCCGCCTCAAGTCCCTTGATGTTATTGTAAGCGGGGGAGATGGGTGAGATTGCATCAAGCGCCAGTTCGGCATGACCTAAAATGCCCATGAGAAGGTTATTGAAATCGTGAGCAATTCCACCTGCAAGGATGCCGAGGCTTTCCAGCTTCTGCGCATTTTGAATCTGCGCCTCCAGTCTGCGCCTGTCCTCTTCCGCATGAACACGCAACAGGGCGCCGGAACACTGGGCGGCGAAGGTCTCAAGAATCTCAAGGTCTCTCTCCCCGTATTTCCCCTTTGTGTAACTCTGAACAGTAATTACACCGATGGAGCGCTCCCCCCAGCGAACCGGCGAGAACATGAGGGAAAGGGAGCGTCGTTCCTTTTCCCCCACAGGAATGAACCCTTCGGCGTTGGTATCATCTATCCTGTTAAAAAGAGTGGCTTTGCCGGTATAGGCTCTGCTTTTTTTTAGAACCTCCAGAGAAAGATTAATTGGGAGCGTTTCCACCGGCGCGGATGCCCCCAGAGGAGTGTCCTCACTATAAATCCCTTCAGAGAACCTTTTCACCTCATTATAAAGGTAAAGACTGAAGAAATCATGCCCGAACAGACAATGGGACTCCTCTGCGATTACCTTACCCACGTCCCTCATGCTGACTGCCTCTGTCAGACGTTGCGAAAGCCGGCGGAGGGATTCCCGCACCTCCTCAGCCCTTTTCCGTTCTGTAATATCCATGAAGATGCTGACACCCGCAATGATTTCCCCCGCGGCGTTGCGGATTGGGGCGGCATTGGTCAGAACCCAGTATTCCTTGCCACCCGCATGGCGAACCTTCCACTCTACATTCTTTGCGGTATTCCCCTGAGTGATTGCTTGAACAATGGGAATGTCCTCAATTTTGTATGGCGTGCCGTCGGGATGAAAACCCTGCCACTCTGGGCTGGAATGGAGGAGGGAATTCCCAACTATGGATGTCTTTGTCTCCCCAAATATTTCCTCCGCCTCAGAATTGACAAGGCGGTATTTCACATCCGGGGCGTCGGCAATGATAATGCCAACGGGGGTTTGCTCGATAGAGGCAAGAAGCAGGTTCTGCACATCTGCAAGCGCTTCCTCCGCGCGTTTCCGCTCCTTGAGTTCCCTGCGAATCTCCGCCGTCCTCTGCCTGATAAGTCTCCTCAGAAACAAAGACCACAGATAACTTGCCACAAGTAACGTAAGCAATACTGCCAGAAGAATTGCAAAGTTTCTGATAATTCTGTAATAGGATTTTCTTTCATAGACTGCGAACCACTTCTCATAAATCTCTTTGTATTTGCCCGAGGCTTTCAGGATATTCAGCCCCTCATTCAGTTTATGGATGAGCGCGGTGTCTCCCTTTTTCACGGCAATGCAATATGGCATTGTATGGATGTCTTCCCCGACATGCCTGATATTTTTCAGCCTTAACTTTTCAATAAAATAAAACCCCTGGATTTTGGAGAGGACGGCTCCGTCATGCCTCCCTGAGGCAAGAAGCGTCAGCGCCTCTTCAGGATCCCTGACAGGAACAATGCGCCCCACGCGCCCCTCCCTTTCCAGTATCTCCTGCATCACGCCGCCACCCCGAACCATTATCTCTTTCCCGCGTGTATCGGCGTATGAATGGATGGGAGAGCCCTTTCTTACGAACAATCCGAAGGAATCCTCGGCATACGGCGTGGAAAAATCATATCTATCCAGCCTCTCCTTTATGAATACCATCCCCGCAATGGCATGAATGCGCCCGTTCTTCAAATCATCCATCGCATCCCGCCATGTGGTGAGACTGAATTCCACCTTGAGACCTATGACATTGGCGACCTCTCGCATTATATCAATATTAAAACCGGCGGGGTTCCCGTTATCAAGGAACTGGTAAGGTGGAAAATTGCGGTCACCGCCCACGATGATTGAGGCTATTTCCTTTTCATCTCCATAAACGGCGCCTGTCAACATCAGGACCGCAAGGAAAAGAAGCATCCTGCGGAATAATTTTAATCCCACAATTTTATCCCCCTTGCAACACGTGAAAAAGCACTGAATAACCTGAAATTTCTTGAAATTTAAATATTTCGTTCTGAAGTACTTGTCAACAACAATATTTCATGGCGGGATGACAGTTATTTTTCCTTAGTTGGAACACCAGGCATCAGGAGGGCAAATCCGGTCTCCGCATCTTTAAGACGTGTAGCCCGGACGCAGGCAGCAAATCATGATGCGCCCGACCGAGTTGTGATCTGCATATTTATTGATAAAACATTTTCGCCAAGAGGAGGAGAAAGGGTATACTTAGGTTTCAACACAATCCCTGCAATTTGAAGCTGAGCTTCTATATTCTCAAATTCTTCAATTATCTTTTTATCCAGCGATGTATTTTCTATTAAAACTTCTTTTGGCAATATAGATTTTTTCATAAATACCACCTCATTTAGAAACATTCTTTTGTATGCACGAATGAATATATCGAATTTCGTATCATATAGTTTCTGAGCAACTCGAAATAATCTTTGACCTTAGAAGAAAATACAGGATTTTCACCTATATCATCAATTTTTAATTTTAACTCTTTTCGCAATGTTTCCATATTTATTCCGCGCCCATGTGAATGCCATTTCTCATTATCACTCAAAACATCTGCAATTTCCTTGGCTCTTTTTTCTTTCGTTTGAGTGGTTACTGGTGCTCCGCTGGTCTCGGTTTTAGTCCAATTCTTGAATTTGTATGTAGAAAGCCACTTCCGTAACAAATCAATTGATAACTCCCGTGCCTGTTCAAATTGATGAAGTTCCCCAAGATCGAGTTTACTAAGAAGGGCATATTCTGCAGTTGTAAGATTTCCTTCTTTGGCTTTCTCATTTAATCGATTAAATTGATTTAAATAAGACAACGCTGGCACTAATTTACCTTCTTTCTCTATCTGGGGATCAATTGGACCGAGACATGAAAAATAATCCATCATAATTCTGTCACCAGACATCACGAACACGGTTCCAGCGGACATGGCTCTATCAGGAACTATAAATATTACCTCTTTGTAGTGAAAACGTATTGTGTTTACCATTCTTTCGGCCACTTCAACAATGCCTCCAGGCGTGTCGAGAATTATGGTCAAACTATTCCGTTTAGAATGATTTAGTTCAATTGCCATTCTTAAAAGGTTATCAATACCATATATCAAAGGGCTAATTATCGCCATAAAATCACTATTCATCATTTTTTCAAGATTATCCAAATGTTCTGAAAGTTTCTGCTTTATAAGTTGATCTAATGGCTGCATTCTTCAAGTTCCCTTATAATATAAAACAATACACATATAATATTCTCTAACCGCTTATACAAGTAAAAAATGATTATGAAATGCTTACTTCTCGAGTATTATTAATAAAACTCAAATCTGAAGGAGGGCAAATCCGGTCTCCGCATCCTTAAGACGCGTCGCGCGGATGCCAAGCAGCTCATAAAGAATCACCTCACCCACCACCCATGTCTTGACGCCGGGGCGCAGACATCCCGTCATGGTCTGCCCCGACCTCCCCAGGGCGGCATGGATGTGAAGAACGGGTTTCCCGTCCTCTGCCGGTGCGATGATGCCTACCCCCGCCACCTCGTGCGCACCGTCAAGAGGGAGAAGCATGGGTTCGGGCGGGCGCTCATCAGAGTTTCGGGGTCCCACGACAATGCTTCCCTCCCCGATGCCGCCCACAAGTATGACCTGTCCATGCGTGACGCCTTTTTCCTCGGCAAAATGTTCGATGCAGTCTGGGATTTTATCGCCATCCTCAAGGCGTATGACAAAAACACGCCCAATCTTACCCTCGGTTGCCTTCATTTATCTTCCCCCTTTGGATTTGAGAATCGGAGAAACGGTGAATCGGAGAATTGGAGAATTTTTAAAAAAATTTCGGTAATAATTATCCATTATCAATTGTCAATTAGGCTTTTTTATGACATATTTCATGAGACCGCCTGCGGCAATAATCTCCTGTGCGAATTGGGGGAGCGGCTCAAAATGAAACGTGCGTCCCGTGCGGTGATTTCTGACAGTCCCCTTTGCCAGGTCAACCTCTACATTATCTCCCTTCTCAATATCTGCGGCAGCCTCGCCGCATTCAATGATTGGCAGACCGATGTTAATGGCGTTGCGGTAAAATATGCGGGCGTAACTATCCGCAATAACGCAGGAAATCCCCGCCGCCTTGATAGCAATGGGGGCATGTTCCCGTGAGGAGCCGCAGCCGAAATTCTTTTGCGCCACAATAATATCGCCGGGCTTTTTCTCGCTCACAAAGTTTGCGTCAAGAGCCTCCATGCAGTGAGCGGCGAGCCACTGCGGGTCGCTCGAACTCAGATAACGCGCTGGGATGATTTCATCCGTATTGACATTATCACCATATTTGAATGCACTGCCTTTGAACTTCATTTTGCCACCTCCTCAGGATGGGTGATTCTGCCTGTGACGGCGCTTGCGGCGGCGACGGCGGCATTGGCGAGGTAAATCTCGCTTTTGACATGCCCCATGCGACCCACAAAATTGCGGTTGCTTGTGGCGACACAGCGTTCCCCCTCCGCAAGAATTCCCATGTGCCCGCCTAAGCACGGACCGCAGGTTGGCGTGCTGACGGCGCATCCCGCATCCAGAAATATGTCTGTGAGCCCCTCCTCGATAGCCTGGCGATAAACCAACTGCGTTGCGGGGATGATGATGCAACGGACATATTTCGCCACGTGGTTTCCCTTCAGCACACGAGCCGCCTGACGCAGGTCGCTCAGCCGCCCGTTGGTGCAGGAGCCGATAAAGACCTGGTCAATCATGACATCCGCCGCCTCAGAGACAGGATGCGCATTGGATGGGAGGTGCGGGAAGGCAACCTGCGGTTCCATATCGGAGACATCCCACTCATACGTGGCAATATAGGCGGCGTCGGGGTCATGCCTGTAGAACTTATATTGCCTCTGTGCGCGGGGATGAACATATTCCTCCGTGACCTCATCCGGTTCAATCATGCCATTTTTTCCCCCCGCCTCAATGACCATGTTGCACATGGAAAGCCTGTCCTCCATCGGCAGGCTCCGGATTACAGAGCCATTGAAGTTCATGGTGCGATAAAGGGCGCCGTCCACGCCGATTTTGCCGATGGTGAATAAAATCAGGTCCTTCCCGCCAACCCACTTCTGCAACAAGCCGCCATACACAAACCTCATCTGCTCCGGGACCTTAAACCACGCCTCGCCTGTGAGCATGGCGGCGGCGAGGTCGGTGGAGCCAACGCCCGTGGAGAATGCGCCGAGCGCGCCATAGGTGCATGTGTGGCTGTCTGCCCCGATAATGCAATCGCCGGGGAGGACAATCCCCTGTTCCGGCAGGAGGGCATGCTCAATGCCCATCTCGCCCACTTCAAAATAATATTTCAGGTGATGTTTGCGGGCAAAACGGCGGAGCTGCGCCGCCTGTCCGGCGCTCTTTATATCCTTGTTCGGCGTAAAATGGTCAGGGACAAGGACAATCTTCTCATTGTCAAACACCTTTTCCGCCCCTGCCTGTTCCATCTCATCAATAGCAATGGGGGCGGTGATGTCATTGCCAAGACAGATATCAACCCATGCATTAATCAGCTGTCCGGGATGCACCTCATCCTTCCCGCAGTGTGATGCAAGGATTTTTTCTGTAATCGTCATTCCCATGAGTTATTAACCTCCCGGTTAAAATAGTGGTTATCACATCCTCCGCCTACCGCCTTTTGCGTGTGGCGCGTTTAAAGGGCTTATAAATCCTCTTCTTCAAGCACCGTCCAAGGCTGAGATACCACGGGATATTTGCCAGTCTTTTCGCCTCTTCCGTTGTGAGGGACTCCGGCAGAAATTTATCCTGCTGTTTAAGCAGGGTGAGTTCATCCACATTTTTCAGCCGCCGGAAGATGGCGCGCGTGAGGATGTTCCCCCGCCCTTTCAGACAAAATGCGCCGGCAAAATCTATCAGGAACGGAGCCCCTTCAATACTAACAAGGATGTTTTTTTTTCTGAGGTCGCCATGTGTCACTCCCCGCCCGTGCATCTCTGTAACGAGTCTCCTCAATTGCGTGAAAAAGGAAAGGGGAAGGGCGCCTTTTTCAATCAGGGAAAGAGGCGTCCCTTCCACGTAGTCCATGATAAATGCCTCATCATCCAGCCGCTTCAGGACACGCGGGATGCCCTCAATGCCTTTGAGCCGTGTGTAAAAGCGCACCTCGCGGGATATGATTCCCCGCCCCCAAAAACGGCGCACCATGAAAGGACGGGCGTGAAAATCCTTCAGGACGAAGCGCTCTCCGCCTGCTTCTAAGAGGTCGATATTCGCCTGTGCCACACTGTGTCCTTCATGCAGACACCGGACAATATGTGATGACAGGGTCTCCCTTGTGAGGTCGCTGAGGATGTCTGTCTCCACACTCATACCCCGTTCTTCGTCCTGATTTCCCCTTGCATGAGGATACTGTTTATTGCCGAGAGATACGCCTTGATGCTTGCTGTGATAATGTCGGTGCTGGCGCCGCGCCCGCGGGCGGTTTTATCCCCGCAGGTCACCTTGACCCGCACGCTCCCGATGGCGTCCTTCCCGCCCGTCACGGCATCGATGGCGTATTCTTCCAGATGGAAAGGCTGCCCGACGATGCGCTCAATCGCCTTGAAGGCGGCATCAATGGGTCCATCGCCTGTGCCGGAATCGAGAAAGGACTCGTTACCTTTTTTCAGCCGCACAGTGGCAGTTGGAATCGTGGCGGTGCCGCTGTTGGTGTTTAAGTAATCCAGTTCCCAGAGGACCTTGTCCGCAAAGACCTGCTCATCCACAATGGCAATCAGGTCCTCATCATAGACCGCCTTCTTCTGGTCGCAAAGCCGCTTGAACTCCTCAAAGGCGCGCTCTATCTCCTCTTTTGAGAGCTTATACCCGAGCTCCTCCATGCGCCTTGAGAAGGCGTTGCGTCCAGAGTGTTTTCCCATGACCATGCTCTCGCCCTTCCAGCCCACACTATCCGCCGTCATTATCTCATATGTGGTGCGCTCCTTGATGATGCCATCCTGATGGATGCCCGCCTCGTGGGCAAAGGCGTTGCCGCCCACAATTGCCTTGTTGGGCTGGACGCGGATGCCGGTGACCTGGCTGACTAACCTGCTTGCCTTGTAAAGTTCGTGCGTGTTGATATTTGTATCAGCCTGATAAAAATCCCGCCTGACCTTGAGATTCATTACAATCTCTTCTAAGGAGGCGTTGCCGGCGCGCTCTCCCAGTCCGTTGATGGTGCACTCCACCTGCCCCGCACCCGCCCGGATTGCCGCCAGAGAGTTCGCCACCGACATGCCAAGGTCATTATGACAATGCACCGAGATAACCGCCTTATCGATATTGGGACATTTCTCCTTCAGATATTTAATCTGCTCAGCGAACTCCCATGGGGCGCAATAGCCCACCGTGTCGGGAATGTTGACAGTGGTGGCTCCCGCCTCGATAACAGCCGTGACAATCTCCACCATGAAGCCCCAGTCCGTCCGTCCCGCGTCCTCACAGGAAAATTCCACATCCGGCGTGAATGTCCTGGCGTGTTTCACAGAATTCACCGCCGTTTTCAGAATCTCTTCCGGCTTCATGTGGAGTTTTTTCTCCATGTGGATGGAGCTTGTGGCGATGAAGGTATGGATACGTCCCTTTTTACCCACCGCCTTTCCCGCCGCATCAATGTCAATCTCCTTTGCGCGGGCGAGTCCGGCGATGACCGGTCCCAGTTCAGCATCGGCAATCGCCTTCACCGCATCAAAATCCCCTTGCGACGAAATGGGGAAACCCGCCTCCATCACATCCACCCCGAGCCGGGCGAGTTGACGGGCCACCTCCATTTTCTCCTTGATGTTCATGGTAGCGCCGGGTGATTGCTCCCCGTCACGCAGTGTCGTGTCAAAGACCACGATTTTCCTGATTTTCGTACCCATCATACTCACCCCTTTCGTAAAGATTTTCGTTAGCCCGTTATAAAGATTGAATGGGAGAAAGGGCGAACGGGAGAACGAATTAAAAACGCCCCCGGAAGCGCCTTCGACGCTCCCAGGGGCGAGTTTTCATTCCCGCGGTACCACCCTGCTTCGGCTACACCTTTCCAGTGCAGCCCTTCATTGTTGGATTATTTACGGATAATCCTCCGGCGCGGAGTAATCGGTTCAACGCCAGCTATACTGGAACGTTTCCCCCGTGCGGCTCCAAGGCGAGTTCAGGTTCGGCTCCCACCGCCTCGCACCATCCGGCGGCTCTCTCAAGGGCGCCCGCAACCCTACTACTCCTCATCACTGCCTTTAAAAATGTGAAAGAACAGAACGATATCAATAATCAAATTAGAGTGTTTCTAATAATATCCATAAACTGGCGTCAAGTCTTTTTTGGCGGGATTCCGCCCGCCCGTTTCATGCCCGCTAAGGAAAAATGTTCTTGCATTGATGAAATAAGGGAGTATTTAAATTTATAAATTCTAAATAAAGGATTACAATTTTTAAGACATGGGTAAAACCATTCGCAAAAAGGGATTGTTGATTTGAAGAATTACTGACTGGAAAAATGGAGGCGGTGAAAAAATGAAAAGATGGCTTCTCTTCGGTCTGTTGGTGCTTGTTGCATTGTGCATTGCGGCAGCGGCGGTCGTGAGGGTCAGCGACAACTATGCAATTCCTATTAGTGCGATAACATGCGGAGGCGGGGCGTCTGAAACCGCCGTCTATAATCATCCCCAATGCGCCATAGGTCAGGCGGGCGAATGTGGGATTGCGTCGGGCGACTCATACGTGATGCGAACAGGCGTTGTGCAGGTTCGTTATTCAATGGCAAAACCACACATTCAGGGCTGGATAACATA
>JAPLSR010000365.1 GCA_026398545.1 Candidatus Sumerlaeota bacterium
AAATTTCACCCTGACAGGTTTGCACATGTTCGTTGCAAAACATGCTTTATTCCCCTCTGCGATGAATGCAAGATTGTGACGAACATCGGCGTTTTCTGCAGCGAGATTTGCCACGATAAGGCAAAGGCGTTTCAGGATAAAACAATGGCGCTCGCCGAGAACAAGCCAAAAAGACGAGGTTCACCATTGAAAATGCTTCTGAGAATCGTCATCATTATCATTCTTATCGTTGCCATTGCCATAGGTCTTGATATGGCACACATTGTCACCCTGCCGTTTGTTGAGTCCCTGAAAAGCCTTATAGAACTCGGGGGCTGAGAATCCAACGCTCATTTGAGGATTTGAATGATGTAGAAGGTTAGAGTTCGTTTTGCCCCAAGCCCAACAGGCTATCTGCACATTGGCGGCGCGCGCACTGCGCTCTTCAACTGGCTCTTTGCCAGAAACCAGGGTGGGACATTCATCCTGCGCATCGAGGATACAGACATCAACCGTTCCACGGAGGAGGCGACTCGGCAGATTCTTGAGTCTATGCAATGGTTGGGTCTGACGTGGGATGAGGGTCCGTATTACCAGTCGCAAAGGTTGGACCTCTATCGCAGGAAGGCGCGGGAGCTTCTTGAAAGTGGTGCGGCTTACAAATGCTTTTGCTCCCGTGAGCACCTTGATGCGATGCGCAAGAAGGTGGAAAAGGAAAAGGGGGCTATCATATATGACGGCGCATGTCGCGACCTCCCACCCGATGTTGTGGCGGCGAAGGAGTCAGCGGGTGAGCCTTATGTTCTCCGATTTCGTGTGCCCGCCTCCGGCGAGACCGTGTTCCATGATGCCATAGCAAAAGAGGTGCATTTTGAGAATGCCCTGTTGGGTGATTTCGTCATTTTACGCGCGGATGGGCATCCCACCTACAATTTCTGCGCTGTGGCGGATGACTCTGATATGCGCATCACAGATGTCATACGCGCGGCTGACCACATCTCCAACACGCCCCGCCAGATTCTTATCTATCATGCGCTGAAGGCTCCGGTACCACGGTTTGCCCACGTTCCGCTTATTTTGGGACCGGACAAGACAAAACTCTCCAAGCGCCATGGCGCCGCCTCCGTGATGGACTATGCGGAGCAGGGTTTTCTTCCGGAGGCTGTGTTCAATTTCCTCGCCCTCCTCGGCTGGTCGCCGGGACATGATGAGGAAATCGTGACAAAGGAACGGATGATTGAGACATTCAGCATCTCCGATATCAACCGGGTTAACGCGGTGTTTGATATTGAGAAGCTGCGCTGGATGAACGGGGTTTATCTTCGCTCCCTTCCGCGCGAGGAGGCGGTTCAACGCATCCTTGACTACATGCCCTCCCGAGGCATTGACCCCGCGCAATATGACTCCGCATGGCTGAAGGGTATCATCACGCTGGAGATTGAGCGAGTTCGCACCCTGCATGAGATGGTTGAACATCTGCATTATTATTTCAGAGATGATTTTCAATATGCAGAGGACGGCGTTAAAAAGGTCACGAAGAAGGGGGGAGTCAGCGAGAGCCTGGAAGCGGTCAGGGAGATCTTGCTCGCTCAGGGAGATTTTTCCGCCGCCGCACTTGAGAGTGCGATTCACAGATGTGCGGAGGAGCGAAAAATCGCTCTGGGGAT
>JAPLSR010000206.1 GCA_026398545.1 Candidatus Sumerlaeota bacterium
GGAGGAAGTTTGTGAACGGGTTGCCATCATCCACAAGGGATGTATCATTGCGGAAGGGTCGCCTTCAGAATTGAAGGCGCGCGGGAATATCCGCACCATTACCTTTTATATCACTGGATACTCAGAGACACTTTTAGAAAAGATAAAATCCCTTCTCTCCTTTACCTCAGACTCACCGGAAGGCGCAGCTCGAAAAATCGTCCTCCGTTTGAAGGAAGATGAACCTTTGCATCCCATCATCCAGGAAATTACCGCCTCCGGCGCACTCATCCAGAACATCGAGACAAAGACGCAATCGCTGGAAAATGTCTTCCTTGAACTGACGGAAAGCGCAGTTGAAGAACAATAAGGCTGTGAGGACGCACAAGGGTTTCCATGTTCAGTCCATCATACATGACCCTTCACGAATCGGGTGAATTAAAGCGACGGGCGGAGTCAGCCTTTGCCATCCTCGAGCATTGCGAACTGTGCCCGCACGCCTGCGGTGTGAATCGCATCAAAGGAGAAAGGGGACGCTGCCGTTCAGGCGTTCTCCCACTGGTCTCTTCCTACAACAGCCATTTCGGCGAGGAACCGCCGCTCGTCGGCGAGGGAGGTTCCGGCACCATCTTTTTCACCAACTGCACCCTGCACTGCCTTTACTGCCAGAATTATCCCATCAGTCAGCAGGGCGTGGGGAATGAATATACCATCTCGCAACTGGCAGAGATGTACTATCTGCTTCAAAGACGCGGATGTGAAAACATTAATTTTGTTACACCGACCCATTTTGTCCCGCAGATTCTTCAGGCGCTTTTAGAGGCAATCCCGAACGGCTTCCGCCTCCCGCTCGTTTACAACACAAGCGGCTATGAACGGGTTGAAATCCTGAAATTGCTCGATGGCATCATCGATATCTACCTGCCCGATATTAAATACGCCGATGATTCGGTGGCTGTAAAATATTCCGGCGCGGAGAATTATGTCCAGCACAACCGCGCGGCATTAAATGAGATGTTCCGCCAGGTGGGCGTTTTGCAGTGTGATGAGCGGGGAGCGGCACAGCGCGGGCTGATTGTCAGGCATCTTGTGCTCCCCGGAGGACTCGCCGGCTCGGATGAATCCTTACGCTGGATGGCTGAAAAACTTTCTCATGATATCCACCTCGCCCTCATGAGCCAGTATTTTCCCGCATATCATGCACCGGAAATGCGGGAGATTGCGCGGCGCATCTCACCTGCAGAATACCGCCCCCTTGCCCGCCTCCATCAGGAGCTCGGCTTCGACGGCTGGATTCAGCCCATCTGAGAAAGAGGACATCTATCTCATCAGACGTGCAGGCGGCAGGCGGAGCAACCGGCAGATGAGAAGATAACCAATCATCGCACCCCAGAATGTGGCAAACAGAAGGACAGCGCCCATCACCCGGAAATCCAGCGCCATATTATCAATGGCACTGCCGATGACAGGGAATCCGCGGAGAATTTCCGGCATGGATGTCATGGCAACCCGCCACAGGATTGTGAACAAACCAATGCCCAGAATCCCCGCTGCAAATCCTGCAAGCATTTTCTCTCCAACGAAAAGGCGCCTCACCACTTTTCGATTCGCACCCACGGCGTAAAGGAGCCCAATCTCATCGCGCCTTTCAATGAGTGTCAGGCTCTCCGAATGCGTCAGATTCACCGCCACAAGTAAAATGATGCAAACGGCAAAACAAATCAGGACTCCGGATATGATATTCAACGCCAGACGAAATTGCCTGATAACATCCCTGTTGGTTTCTACCATGAGCCCCATGCCCGAAAGTTCTCCGCTGAGCCTGTCCATCTCCTTGATGTCAATAATCTCCACATGTGCAATAGTGTAATCTGTCACCTCATGCCCCGCATACCAGGCGTTATACTGCCGTGCGGCATCAAGGGGAATGATGATGCCGAAGAGGGAGATGTCAGGCGTAAAACCCACAACACGGCAGGTGATGGTCTTTGACTTTTCCACAGAGATAAGGTCGCTGATGGTGGATTCCCCAAGAATCAAATTGAATTCCCTTCCAATTGCGGAAGCCTCGTTGAATTTCGGGAGATTATTGCTCTGCGCCAGTCCCAGGTTGTAAAGGTCGAGGAAATAACGGGAGACGACAACCGGCAATGGCTCACCGGTAAGAGGCGATGTAAAATTTATTCCAGACTGGATGCAGTCTTTGACAAGTTCCTGCGGCGCGCCATTCACAACAATGTCCGTTGAAATTTCCTGACCAAATATGCGTCCCTCCGCCCTCACGGGGAAAAAGACAGGCTGGATGGGAAAAACACTTTTGACGCCGCGCAGATGCCCGACCTTGTCAAGGATGTCCCGGTTCAGCCTGGTGCGGTCCACCTGTACAGGTCCAATGCCGAGGGTTTTGGGTTTGACGATGAGTCGTTTTTCAGGAAATGCGCGGCTCAGCTCTAAAAGAAGAGGCGTGCGGACGCTTACATAACCTGTCAGAGCGGCGCATAAAAAGAAGACCCCCACCATCATTCCGAAGATGTTCAGAATACTCTTTCCGGCATTGCGACTGATACTGCGCAAGGTGAGATAAAAGTATGATTGAAGCCTCATGAGCAAAATATCCGGCAGGTTTGCACCGTCATTTTTATTTTCAACCAAAAAGCATAGCCCTGACAAAGGCGTCCTGAAAATCGGGGCGTCCTGCGAGTTCAAGAAATTCCACCCGGCGGGCAAGCGTCTCTGCCCTACGGCGCATGTCAGCCCTGAGCAGGACTTCACCCGCGCCCGCAAGGGCGGCATTCCCGATAAACGTGATTCTCTTCTCCTCATTCACGGGCACAAGACCAACGCGGATGGCATCTGTGGGGGCTATGAAATTCCCGAACGCACCGGCAATGTATATCTTATCAAGTTGCTCCGCGGCAATGCCGAACTCCTTCATCAGGATGAGTGTTGCGGCGGCGATTGCCCCCTTTGCCAGTTGGAACTGGCGTATATCATTCTGGTGGATATAAATATCGCGCGATGCGCCTTCATTTTTCCCCGCAAGCATGAATTGAAAACCATCTTCAGTCCGTGAAAATCGCCCCGCCATCTCTTCAACAGAGTCAGTGATGAAACGTCCCGAACCATCAATCATACCGGCTTTTAAAAGCGCCGATATGGCAGATATCAGACCGCTTCCGCATATCCCTGCCGCCGGCGCTTCTCCAATAGTGTGGATGGTCAGCCCCTTTTCAATAACAACCCTGTCAATTGCCCCTCTTTCCGCCCTCATGCCGTACTGGATATTTCTCCCCTCAAAGGCGGGGCCAGCCGCCGCCGAGGTTGCCATCAGCTTGCCCCTGTCACCCAGCACAATCTCACCATTGGTGCCTACGTCAATCATGAGTGAGGGCTTATCAGCGGCTTCCAGACCCGCCACAAGGAGGTCTGCCACCGTGTCACCGCCGACAAACCCGCCAATAGCAGGAAAGACATAAATCCGGGCGCAAGGATGAGCCTTCAAACCTGCATCCGCCGCGGGAATAAGAAGCCCATCTTTGAAAACCGGCACATAGGGGGCAACAGGCAGCCCATCCGTCGGAATCCCCAGGAATAAATGTTCCATCGTTGTGTTCCCCGCCAGCGTCACATGGAGAATAGACTCCTGTTCGATTCCCGCCAATTTGCAAAGTTCGGAAAGTATATCATTAATGCAATCCACGACCATTTGACGAATCTCTTCAAGATTGGAGGATTTTAATGAGGCATACAGGATGCGCGAAACCACATCGGCGCCGTGCACTGTCTGAGGGTTCAGCCGTCCTGTGCGCGCGACAAGGCATCCTGTGTCCAGATGATAAAGCGCGCCTGCGATGGTGGTGGTTCCAAGGTCTATGGAAGCGCCCCAGGCGCCCAATCCTGCCGGGTGGGTCGTGTCCCCTGCCTCAATATCGAGACAATCCTCACCGAACAAAATAACCGTGGCATCATAGCCACTGGAGCGCAAGACGTGGGGCAGTTTTTTCAGAAATTCATGTTCGGGCTGAAGGGTTGGGGTTTTCAGCGCCTCACGCAGAAGGTCAAAATCGGCGAGCTGATGCTCAAGTGTGGCGGGGGAAAGGCGCATATGGACCTTTCTCACCTCCGGTTCCGGTTGTAATAAGCCATCTTTCACATCATGCATGTAAACACTGGTAAGCGGGCGGCGATGCTCATCCGGCACAAAGATGACGGTATCTTGTTTCAGGCGTGCCTGACAGGCAAGACGATAACCGTCCGAGAGTTCCTCCGGCGTGAGAAATTCCCTTTCAGTGGCAGTCGGCTCAGGCGCCCCTTCCAGAAACTGGATGCGGCACTTTCCACAACGCCCCTCCCCGCCACAATAATCATGCAGCACTATCCCTGACTTAAGCAGGGCATCGCGTGCGGTCGTCTTTACCTGAACCGGCACCCAGGTTTCATTCGGCAGGATGCGCAGTGTTAGCGTTTCATCCGGCATGGGCTGACCATCACTCACAAGAGATTATTCACTTAAACGGCTTACGGATTTCCCCCAATTCTCAGCTGCCTGGAACATGAAAGCCTCAAGGCGCATGCGCAGATTGAGTCTCTGCTGTCCGGCATAAGCCAGTGAGATGCAGGGAAATCCATCAAAGTCATCATTTATGCGCCGGAAAAGCGCCGTGACAATCGTCCCCGGCATACAGGTAAAGGGCATGACATTGATTACACCTGCCACGCCTGCATTCACGATGTATTCAATAGTTTTGCCAATGGAAAGAATCGCCTCGCCTGTAAAACTGTGGTGGAGATATGGACTCGCCAGATGGAGCAGTTCCTCAGGGAAAGGCTCGGATGAAATCCGGGCGAAACGCGACATCTTCCTTTCCGTCCTGTGCATGTATAATTCTATGAGGTAATCCTTAAAGGCGCTCCAGTAACATGCGCCACGTTTGTTCATCCATTTGCGAATCAGTGTAACATAATCATTCCACTCGGCGATGGGCGGCAGCATCACTTCTGCGCCAAGGGATTCAAGCATCCTGACTAAGTTCTCATTGCCTGTGGGATTGGAGCGGATATAGATTTCACCCACAATTCCGATGAGAGGCTTTGTCCCATTTTCATAAGTGGGGATACTATGAAACCGGGGGGCATATCTTTTCATCACGGCAAAAACATCGCCGCGTGCGCGCAGTGCCTCCAGCAGGGCTGAAAAAGCCTCCTCATAAAGGGCATCCGTATCGCCGGGACTTTTCTCATAGGGGCGTATGGAATATACAAGACGCTCCATGGTATCCACGGCGGAAACCCCCTGCCAGATATGCCTCACACCGGCGATTGAAACGCCCCTCATATCATCGTGATACCCCACATCCTGATTAAGAGTGATGATGGGAATCTCCTTATAGCCGAGGTCGTCAAGTACATGGCGGTGGAGTGTGGCGTATTGCCCGAAGCGGCAGGGACCGTTTGCCGAAGGCATGAAAAAGGCGGC
Source organism: Candidatus Sumerlaeota bacterium (assembly GCA_026398545.1). Classification (GTDB taxonomy): domain Bacteria; phylum Sumerlaeota; class Sumerlaeia; order MWCT01; family MWCT01; genus JAPLSR01. Next base: position 5,456 of record JAPLSR010000206.1, read on the forward strand.
ACGGGCGGGGTCAAAGCCCTTTCGATGAATCTCGCGGAGCATATCGCCGGTTGTGAGAAGTGCGGGGAAACACTCCTTGCCCGTTGTATATCTGCGTCCCCAGGAGATGGATTCCTCGTCAGGGATGTCCATGACCCGCGCCTGCATCCCTTCCGAGCGGAACACAGCCTCAAGCACATAGGAATGCCTGCACATATTCGGGATGAAGACTGTAATTTCCGGTCGCTGGCGTCCGAGGGCAATCATCGGTCCGCTCTCACTTACCCTTGATATATTGCCGTTGTAGCTTGCGATGGTGTCCAGATAAGCCTCGCACCGGGTGACGGCTCCGGCATCGGCGCTGTGTTCATCAATCTCAATCTGCAAAAAGGGTTTATCGCCCAGTTCCCGCGCAAAAAACTTTAGAAGAAATGAATCGGGTCCACAGCCAAAATTTGTGACATACAGCGCATAAAGATAGGGTTGTTCTCGAATAAACTGCGCCGCCTTCATAATCTTCAAACCGTAGCACCAGTACATGTGGCTGAATGTTTCACCCGTCCTGATCGAATTCAGGGGAAGCATGTCCATGGGGATGGGCAGGACATTCATGCTCAGGAGTTTTTTGGGTATGTCAAGATTGGCGCCCGAATCACAGGTATTGTAAGGACGTCCCACAATGACAATGCGTTTCTGAAGTGGGTCGGAATCTTCCAGAATCTCCCTGCCGCGCCTCAGAAGCGCCTCGTTGAACCTCTCTTGCGCCCCAATTGCCTCATCAACGGCGCGGGCAATCTCACGCCTGCCCGATTTGAGAATATCCCCGTATCGGGACAATTCACGCTTGAGATGGTCAGGACCGGATTGCATATAAAGGGGCGGCGAAAAGACGCAGATGCCCTTCCCTTTCAAATCCAGCGCCGCCTCCGTGAGATATGGCAGGGTCTGGACATAGGGACAGGTAAATGAGGACATGTCACGGTCTGTCAGCCCGTCTCCCATGGTATCAATAATGCTCGGGTTGAAAATTATATCAGGCTTTTGCTCGAGCAGTTCCATAATATGTCCATGCGCAACCTTGATGGGGAAACAGGTCTCGGAAACAACTGCCTCAACACCGCGGTTGATGATGGATTTGTTTGTTGTGCCGGAGAGAACCACACGGAAGCCAAGGGCATGGAAAAATGCGCTCCAGAAGGGGAGCTGGTCATAAAAGATGGAGACCATGGGAATGCCGACGCTTCCCTTTTTCCCGCTGTTCTCCCCATTTTTCAATTCGGCAAAAAGAAGCGATTCCCTCTCTGCAAAAAGGTCGGGGAGGCTGATTTCCTTTTTACGCGAGCGGTCAACATCATATTTTTCGCACCGGCTGCCATAAAACAGGGGTTTTTCCCCCACCACACTGATTGTGTGAATCTCACAATTATTGGAGCAGGATTTGCACTCAAAAGTCTTGAGGTCGAAATGTCTCTTCGAGAGGTCAAAACCCTTGAATTTCGTGGGGCGTCCATTCTGGCGGTGCTTGGCAATTATGGCGACTCCAATGGCGCCCGTTACCTCATGATGCGGCGGGACAATAATCTCCCTCCCAAGGACCTTGACGAAGGCGGCAACCACACCTTTATTGAAAGCAGTCCCACCCTGGAAAAAGACCTTTTTACCAATGCGTTTGCCGCAGACAACTCGATTCAGGTAATTATAAACCGTGGAATAGGCAAGACCTGAAACGAGGTCATCCCTGCGGGCGCCTCCCTGCTGGTGATGAACAAGGTCTGATTCCATGAAAACAGTGCAGCGGTCGCCCAGCGGCACGGGATGTTCCGCCTGAAGCGCCATCTTTGAAAATTCCGTTTTAAGGTCAATACTGAGGCGCTCCGCCTGCTCCTCCAGAAAGGAGCCGGTTCCCGCCGCGCAAACCTTGTTCATCTCAAAATCAACAATCGCCCCATTATCAATACTGATATATTTGGAATCCTGTCCGCCAATTTCAAATATCGTGTCCACTTCAGCGTCAATATCTATGGCTGCCGTTGCCTGGGCGGTTATCTCATTGCAGACCACATCAGCCCCCACAAGGTCGCCGCTCAGATAGCGACCGGAGCCTGTCGTGCCTGCCCCGCGAATGACAACACGGTCGCCGATTTCCTCATAAATCTCGTCCAGACCGCGGGCTATTGCCTGGATGGGACGGCTCGCCGTGGGGAGATAACACTTGGATATGACGCGGTGGCTGGAATCGATAACCACCAGGTTGGTACTGATTGAGCCAACATCAATCCCGAGATAGCCATCTATCTTTTCACCATTCTTCAGCTCGTGAAAATACGTTTCAGCGCATGGTGTGTTGCAGGGTGTGAGGGCATCCTTGAGACTTCCGAGTACGGTTGCAGGATTGTAAGGTTTTGAGATATGAGTGCGGAGGTTCTCCAGCCCGCAAAAATCCGTCCCATCGCCACTTTCACGAACCATAAGGAGGGCGCCAAGCGCACCCATGGAGGCAAAATATCTCGGTATGATAAGCCCTGCCGGCGCAAGCCCGAGAATATTCTCGAACGCCCTGACCATGCCCCTGTTGGCGGCAACACCCCCCTGGAAGGCAATGGGTTTTACGAAATTCTTGCCCCGTCCTATAGTCGCCTTAAAATTCCGCGCTAAGGCATGACAGAGACCTGAGATGATATCCGGCACCGGCGTCCCGACCTGCTGAAGATGAATCATATCCGACTTGGCAAACACACTGCACCGACCCGCCATGCGGGGCGGGTTTTCACACCTTAAGGCAAGCTCGCCAAACTCATTCTCAATAGATACCCCGAGACGCACCGCCTGCTGGTCAAGAAAGGAGCCGGTTCCGGCGGCGCAGAGGGAATTCATGCAGAAATCCTTCAGGACGCAACGTCCATCCTCCTCGGCAAAAAATAAAATCTTGGAATCCTCGCCGCCCACCTCTATCACGGTGCGGACATGCGGAATCTCAGAGGCTACTGCCCTCGCCTGCGCAACAATCTCGTTAATGTCTTTGCCACCGATCAGACCGGCGAGTTCGGCGCCCCCACTTCCCGTCAATCCCAGATGCAGTATGCGACTGCCCGGATATCTGACAAAAATTTCCTCAAGCGCCCTGAGGGCTGTGTGGAACGGCAGACCGTTTGTCCGATAATATCCCTCTATCAATAGATGTCCTGCAGGGTCGGTGACAAACGTCTTCACACCCACCGACCCGACATCAATTCCAATGCACAGTTCAGCTCCCATATCTCAAAAACCGTTCCAATCCTTATGACACAGGAAAAACGTTAAGAGGCTCATCACAGGTAGTGATGAGCAAGACACAGCTATGAAAAGTCTGGTGGGATAATCAGATAGCATCCCTATTGATTCTCACGCGGGACGTTATCCACCCTGTAAACAGCGATGCCGGATGTTTTCTGCACGATGAAGGTTTTGGTATCACCAAGGACATACACATTCTTTAGACCGTCAATGGGGAAGTCCCTTATCAGGAGAACATCTACGGCGGGTCCCTCTTTTATGACAGTATTGATAGGACGCTGTGCCTGGACTGGTGTGCTGAACATATCCATCGCGGTGTGGAGGGCAAGGATGGCTAAAGAGATAGCAATAATGGTCAAAAGGATACGTGTATAAGGGTCTTTTATCATGGATTTCCTCCTTTGGGGTTTTTCCTGCTATACATTAAGGATTTTATATCCTCTATCCTGAGATGGGCAAGGGAATCAACAACAAAATCAGCGCTTGAAAGCGCCTGTGATGTAAAGGTGCCCGCCACAGCCACGCAAATCATCCCCGCCCGATGCGCCGCCTCAATACCATTCAGGGAATCCTCAATCACAATGCACCTGTCACATGGGACACCAAGCCGCTTCGCCGTCAGGAGGAAAATATCCGGTTGAGGCTTGCCCCGCTTCACATGTTCACCGCTAATGACCACTGGAAACCTGTCAAGGAGTCCAACTCGCTTCAGGTTGAAACGGATTTTTCGTGGCGAGCCGGATGAGGCGAGGGCGTAGGGAATATTTTCACTCCTGAGTGTTAAAAGAAACGCCTCCACACCTTCACACGGTTCCAACCGCCCCTCCTTCACCTTTTGCTCATAAAGTTCCTGTTTGCGTGCGTGAAAAATGTCCACATCGACCTGCTTGCCGAATTTCCGGAGGACATACTGGCAGATATCCGCATCAGTGAGCCCGCAATTTGCCATCACATCCCCATCATTCAGAAGGACACCCTGCTCCGCCATTGCCTCGCGAAAGGCGGCAAGTGAGAATGGCTCACTATCCACCACCACCCCATCCGAATCAAAAATGACGGCAAAATCCGGCAACTTCCCCTCATCAGAAACAAAAATATCGGGTCTTATTTACAATATGCCACCCTTTTTTCAAGATAATAATTCATGGGGACTCCAAGGCGGTTGATAAGGGAGTAAGATAATTGTTGCAATTGGAGAAATCCACTCACTATATATGCAATACTTTAACGTGAAAAAAAGCGGGGAAATAGATGAAAAAGGCTCTTGTTACGGGAATCACCGGGCAGGACGGTTCCTATCTGGCGGAGTTTCTTCTTGATAAGGGATATGACGTCTGGGGGATGCACCGCCGCACAAGCACCATGAATTTTGACCGCATCACCCACATCACGGATAAAATCCATCTTGTCCAGGGCGACCTCCTCGACCAGAATTCCATACAGAATTTGATACGGGAGGCGCAACCTGATGAGGTATATAATCTTGCGGCGCAATCATTTGTCCCGACCTCCTGGAATCAGCCCCTCCTCACTGGAGAAATCACTGCCCTCGGCGTTACTCGCATGCTTGAGGCAATCCGGTCGGTAAATCCAAGAATCAAATTCTACCAGGCATCCACCAGTGAAATGTTCGGCAAGGCGCGGGAGGTTCCCCAACGTGAAACTACGCCCTTCTATCCCAGGAGCCCTTACGGAGCGTCAAAGGTCTATGGCCACTGGATCACAGTGAATTATCGTGAGAGTTACGGACTTTTTGCCTGCTCGGGAATACTTTTTAACCATGAATCCCCCCGGCGAGGACTGGAATTCGTCACACGGAAGGTGACAAATACCGCCGCCCGTATAAAACTTGGCATTGCTAATGAACTCAGGATGGGAAACCTGGATGCCAAACGGGACTGGGGGTACGCTGGAGATTATGTGGAGGCTATGTGGCTCATGCTCCAGCAGAATGAACCGGATGATTATGTCATCGCAACGGGGGAAACGCATTCCGTCCGCGAACTCATTGAACTGACATTCGGATATCTGGACCTGGACTGGCAAAAGTATGTGAAGATTGACACCCGATATGTCCGTCCTGCAGAGGTGGACCTCCTTGTCGGCGATGCCTCAAAGGCTCACAGGAAACTCGGATGGAAACCAAAAGTCGCCTTAAAGGAACTGGTCAAGATGATGGTGGAGTCTGACCTCCAGCTGGAAAAGGAATTATCCGGCAGAAAGAATAAAAGATAAACCGTACACTTGAGGGAATCACCGGTGGACCTCATCCTGCTTTTGAAAAAACAAATCTCAGACTGTTCACCTCGCTCTGGCGCAATATCTGACACATGGGAAGGATGAACATCCATGCTGAAATATAAAGATGGTGAACTCTTCTGTGAGGGTGTTGCCCTGAGAGATATTGCCTCAGAGGCGGGAACGCCCTTTTATCTTTATAGCCTGGCGAGACTTCTGGAAAATTTCCATCGCATCCGGAAGGCATTTTCCAAAGCAAACCCCCTCATCGCCTATTCAGTGAAGGCAAATTCCAATCTGAGTATCCTTCGTCTCCTTGCGCGCGAAGGGAGCGGGTTTGACATCGTCTCCGCTGGAGAGTTGCGCCGTGTTTTGGCTGCAGGCGGCGACCCACAGAAGGTTATCTTTGCCGGCGTGGGGAAAACAGCTGAAGAGCTGAGACTTGCCATCCAGCAAAAGATTCTCATGGTGAATCTGGAAAGTGAGCCGGAGGCGCAGCTTTTGTCAGAAATTGCCAGGGGGCAAAAGGCAGTGATGCGCGCCTCGCTTCGCATCAATCCGGATGTGGAGGCGCATACCCATGAATATATCACGACAGGCAAAAAGGAAAATAAGTTCGGCGTCTCCTACAAGAGTGCTCCAGCCCTGATTGCGCGCATCGCCCGCCTGCCCAATATCGAATTCGTTGGACTGCATGTCCATGTCGGTTCCCAGATTCTTGACCTGACAGCCCATATAAATGGGGTGAAGCGCCTTGTGTCTCTGATTGGGGTTCTGCGTTCCGAGGGAATTGAGATTCGCACACTGAACATTGGCGGAGGCTATGGCATTGCCTACGGCGAGCGGGAAAAGACGATGAATGTTGAGCGCGCGGCGGAAAAGATTATCCCATTTGTCCGCAAGATGGGATGCCGCCTGATTATGGAACCCGGACGCTATATCGTTGCATCCGCAGGCGCCCTTGTAACGCGCATCACCTATATCAAAGTCGGCGACCTGAAGCAATTTGCCATCGTGGATTCCGGCATGAACCACCTCATCCGTCCCGCACTTTACAAGGCATATCACCGCATCATACCTGTCAGGGAGACACGCACCAGAAAACGTATCGAGATGGATGTTGTTGGACCGATTTGCGAATCGGCTGATTTTTTTGCCAAGGACCGCCCCATGCCTCCCCTCACACAGGGAGAACTCCTCGCTATTCTGGATACAGGAGCCTATGGATATGTCATGTCATCCAATTACAACACACAACCGAGACCGCCTGAAATCCTCGTCAATGGCACTGCATTCCATATCATCAATAAACGAGAGACGTATGATAATCTATTAAAAGGCGAACAATTCCCGCCTTACCTTCAACATGGGGAAAAGGGAATAAAGGGAAGGATTTAACTTTTAAAAACCTCAGATATGCGACGCTGAATATGGTGGAAGATTTTCATTATCCAATTATTGAGGAGGCGGCAAAGTCCGCCTTTACTAATTCACCCCCAACGCACGATTTCAGCCACACACGGCGTGTCCTGAACCTGTGCATGCACATCGGTCGCGATGAGGGCGCAGACCTCGAAATACTTTACGCCGCGGCGCTCCTCCATGACATCGCAAGGGATGAAGCGGACGCCGCAGACAAATGCCACGCACAACTCAGCGGTGAACGTGCGGAACCGATTCTCATAAGTGCGGGATTCCCGGAGGAAAAGCGAGCCGCCGTCATTCATTGTATTACTGCCCATCGCTTCAGGAGCGATAATCCCCCGCGAACCCTGGAGGCGAAAATCCTTTATGATGCGGATAAATTGGATGCCATCGGCGCCATAGGCGTCTGCAGGGCTTACACCTACGGGGGTGAGAATGGGCAGAGGCTTTATGATGATACCTTCACCCCGGCAGACCTTGTCTCCAAAAATATTGACATAATCTCCAAGGTCACAAACCACAGCCAGCACACGCCGATTATTGAGTTTCGCATCAAGCTATCCCAAATCAAAGATAAGCTCTTCACCAGGACTGCCCGTGCCATTGCAGAAAGTCGCCACAGGTACATGCTGAAATTCTTCAACCGCCTCTATGAGGAGGTTAACGGCATAAAATGAGCCGGAAGTTCATCGAAAAGCCCTTGAGTCTCATGTCGGAGGGAAAACATATTGCGGCAACAGCTCATCTCCCATCCGATGAGAAGGCGGCGTCGCCCATTGTGGTTTTCTGCCACGGCTTTACGGGCAATCGAATTGAACAGCGCTATATTTTTGTCCGCACTGCGAGAAGGCTTGCAATGTCTGATATCGCCTCACTGCGGTTTGACTACCGGGGTTGTGGTGAGAGCGAGGGCCTTTTTAAGGAGCACACCCTGCTTGATTACATCAAAGATACACTGAATGTGATTGATTATCTCCCCAATCTGGGGGGAACTGATGCGGGTTGTGCAGGAATCCTGGGATATAGCATTGGCGGATGTGTGGCGGCGGAGGTGTTGGGGCGGCGGCGGGAATTGAAAACCGCTGTCCTCTGGTCGCCCGTTGCCTTCCCCCGGCAACTCTTTTTTGAGCGCAGGCAGGATTTACCCGCCTCAGAGGCACTTCCACCTGAGCAAGACTTCATTGAGTATGATGGCTGGGCAATTGGAAAGGGATTTATCCATTCCCTTTCCGAGGTGAATCCCGTGGAACGCCTTGCAGGATATGCTGGGCCTGTCCTCCTGTGCCAGGGGTCACAGGACACAGTTGTCCCACCCTATCATTCTGAAGCATACCTGACAGCGAGACGGCAGGCGGAGAGAATAACGGAAATATCACACTTCCCGGAATCCAACCATGGTTACAAACCATTGAAAGAGGATGAAAGACTGCTTGATGAAACGGCGTCATGGTTTTATAAATATTTATGAAAGGTAGGGAATAAGAAGCGATGGCATTTGGTTTAAAGAAAAAAAATCATGTGGAGTTTTTTAACGGCACACTTGTCATGAATGCCCCTTTCGCATTTGCGCTGGGCAAGGATTTTAAGACTAACAGGGCACTGCTCCGCTTTCTCTCCATGAATTCTGCAACTATACACCTCTCCATGGAGGGTGAAGTGCCCGACCTTAAAAACTTTTTTGACATCCCTATGAGTTTTCGCCTCCCCGGAGACCAGAACATATGGAAATGTAACATTGCTGTGGTGAGGCTCTATGCCTATGATGAGCATGACCGACCCGTCTATGGCATGGTGCTCCGCTTCAAGAATTTCACCAATGAACAGCATGAGCAGATGCAACAATATCTCCTTGCGCGCAAGAATGCAGGCGCCCCTGTTGCCAATAATTAATAGCCGGAAATATGAATGCGGCGCAAAAAACCATAAAGGTGGTAAGGAATGAACAGGGAATTTGACTGCATCAAACTTGCCAATATGGGATTTTATGCCTTTCACGGCACAACAAAGGCTGAGAAGGAGATTGGACAGCGCTTTTTTATGGACGTGGAACTCTTCCTCGACCTCTCCACCGCTGGAAAAACTAATAACATACGCCACACGGTGAATTATGAAAAGGTCTATAACATAATCACTGCCGTCACAAAAAAACGCAAGTATAACCTCCTTGAAGCACTTGCAGAAGATATCGTCGATGAAATCGCCGCACACTTCCCCAACCTCGACCGCATCCGGGTGAAGGTGCGTAAACCCCAGGTGCCACTCTGTGGAATCCTCGATTACGTGGAGGTCTGCATTGACCGCATAAACCCGGCTAAACAGACCCCATCCGGGGAGGAGCAGAAATATGACAGCAAGAATTCTTGACGGCAAGGCGCTCGCCCAGACCATCCAGGAGGAGATTGCCCGCGCCGCGCGCGAACTCAAGGAGAAGCATAATATCACGCCGGGGCTCGCAACCATCTTAGTTGGCGATGACCCCGCCTCCCATATCTATGTCAAAAATAAAGGCAGGGCGTGCGAAAAGGTGGGGTTTTTCTCAAAATCCATCATCCTTCCGCAAATCACATCGCAACAATATCTCACTGAGCTAATCGGCGAATTAAACGCAAACCCTGCCATCCACGGGATTCTCGTTCAGCTCCCCCTCCCCCAGCACATCGACGAGAACTCCATCATCAACGCCGTCCATCCAGAAAAGGATGTTGACGGTTTTCACCCGGTGAACCTGGGGAAGATGGTGCTCGGCAGGGAGGATTACTTCCTCCCATGCACCCCGTTTGGCATCCAGATGCTCCTTGCGCGCAGTGGGATTGAAACGCAGGGACGTCATGTCGTCATCGTCGGGCGCTCCAATACTGTGGGGAAACCCACGGCGATTATCCTTATGCAGAAGGCGGCGGGCGCAGATGCCACCGTTACGGTCTGCCATTCCCGGACAAAAGACCTCCCCGCAATCATCCGCCAGGGGGATATTGTGATTGCGGCGATTGGGCGTGCCGAATTTATAAAGGCGGACATGGTCAAGCCCGGCGCGGTGGTCATTGACGTTGGCATCAACCGCATAGAGGATTTTACAAAAAAGTCAGGTTATACCATTGTGGGGGATGTGGAATTTGAAAAGGTGAAAGAGGTGGCATCAGCCATCACGCCCGTGCCGGGTGGCATTGGTCCCATGACCATCGCCATGCTCCTCTTCAACACCCTGAAGGCGGCGAAAAAAACCATCATATAGTGTATTTTCCATTATTGAATCCCTTCATCATTCCAAGCATCAACCAATAGACCAATATTAAAATTGCGAAGCATCGAATTATTCTCCAACCACTTATGCACCAATTTCCGGTGTTCTTCTGTGACTGAACCACGGCTCTTGTCGGAAACGACAAAAAATGAACAATCAGTTTTCCTCCCACCGCCTCCACATGCGAGTTCATTGCCTTCAATAGCCTCAAGTATAAAGGCATCCAGGAAGCGGTCAAAATCGTCATCTCCAAGATTCTCGACAAACTGAATGGATACGTTGAAACCGAATTCCCGGAACTCACCCAGATGGAATTTTTTTCGCAATATCTTTTTCATAGATTGAAAACTCTATCTCGTATCGGTCAATATCCACGACAGGCATGAATGGCGCTTCGCTGCCAGAAATTGTGGTATTTTCATGCCGTCTGCGCAAAATCAAATACAGGAACCTGGATTGTTCGGACTGAAGGATATTCCATGTGGGCAAAATGAAGTAGTTTGTCGGTAACCTCCGGGGAATAGGTTCTTTCACCGCATGATTCGCAGACCTCAGCGGGCACATTTTCCACAACGATTAATTGTCCGCCATCCTGATATTCAAATGTGACAAGTTTCTTCTCAACCTTGCCGCCGCAAAACACGCATCTCATCTTATCCTCTCCTTTTTTTACCATTAACCCACACCGCCGGAGCAGGTTCATACGCTGTAATGACAATTACTTCAGGAGGCAATGAAACCTGAACATGCAGCCCGCGCCCACTTTTGGTTTCTCCATATATCAGACAACTTGGGGAATATTTATCATCAGGATATTCTTCGATAATCTCCCCCGATAAAATAGCCTCTTCAATTTCATGCCTTTCAATCTTCCTTTTAATCATCCGTTTCACAGCATGTTCTGAAAAACGGTAATCGGAAATTCTAATACTATCCTGGATGAGTTTGATTTCCATGATAAATGCAA
>JAPLSR010000207.1 GCA_026398545.1 Candidatus Sumerlaeota bacterium
GGTTTGGGCGGCAACCGGCGGCAATATGCACCCCATCACCGCCATTCATGGCGATGACGGTATTTTCTATACCGGGTGAGGAGTTGAAGGCAATCTCAATACCGTGGCTGGCACATTCCTTGATACTGCAGTTGGTGATGAAGGGTGAGGCGCTATTCTGGCAGATGATGCCGGTGGAATTTGCCATCATGAGGCGACAGCCGGAGATGGTGGGTGAGACGCCGTCACACACGAGCCCGCCGTAAATCACCAATCCGTCAAGGAGCATGTCATTCTGGAGGACAAAAGACGCCCCATCGGGTTTTTTCAAGAATGTGGGGAACCAGTCCGTCTGGCGTTCCCATGTATCAGTCCGGAAGCCGCCATAAACATTAACATATGGTTTGAAGGAGAAATCCTCCACATAGAACCCTGTTGCGATATAGAGATTGTGCCGCTGGGGTCCCTGTGCATTTATGACCTCAAAGGCGTGGCTGATAGTGCGCCAGGGATTCTCAATTGTGCCAGGGTTTGCATCGCTTCCGATGGTGGACACATAGTAATTCGCCCCCATGCCGGAGAGGGCGAGGGAACAGGCAGCGAAGATGATAATGCTCAGGCGTACAGTTCGCATATAAACAACACCGATTTATCATTTTATAAAATCGGATTTAATCAAGGATAATAGCAAACCAGACTCCGGGAATTAATCATTACATTGATGAGATGCGTTCCATAATTTCATCGGAGATGTCAAAGTTAGCCCAGACCTTGGAGACATCATCATGCTCTTCAACGGTGCTTAAGAGTTTCAGCAGTGTGGCGCCGTGTTTTTCATCCACCCTGACCGTGCTGTTGGGAATCATGGCGATTTCAGAGTTGAGAATCTTGTAGGTTTTAGCTTCAAGGGAAGACCGGATGGATTCCAGAGCCAGCGGGTCTGTGGTGACGGTGAAGGTATCGCCATTATTAGCGAGGTCATCCGCCCCTGCATCAAGGATCGCCTCCGTCAGGGCATCCTCGTTCACACCTTCCGCAACAATTGTGATTAGCCCCTTCTTAGTAAACATCCAGCTGACGCAGCCCGATTCGCCGAGGTTGCCGCCGCCCTTGGAGAAGATGTGGCGGATTTCCGGTGTGGTGCGATTTTTGTTATCGGTTGTCCCTTCCACAAGGATTGCCACTCCTCCTGGTCCATAGCCTTCATACAGAAAATCCTCATAATGGACCCCCGGAAGTTCCCCCGTTCCTCTCTTGATAGCCCGTTCCATATTATCCTTGGGCATATTGGCATCCTTGGCGGTGCGCACGGCGCTACGGAGGCGGGCATTGGATTCCATATCCCCGCCGCCCAATTTTGACGCCACAATGATTTCTTTGATAATCTTGGTGAAGAGTTTACCGCGCTTGGAATCTGCCGCAGCCTTCTTGAACCGTATGGTGTGCCATTTCGAATGTCCGGACATCCTGGGTTCTCCTTCTATAAGGAAAAAAAACTGACCGAAAACTGATTATTGCTCATTTTCTAAAGATAATCTACTAAGGACATGTC
>JAPLSR010000128.1 GCA_026398545.1 Candidatus Sumerlaeota bacterium
AGTACCAGTTCTCGGCCGCTTTCGCGGTGGCATCCCTTCTAGCATTTCTGGCTCTGGTCACGCTCGTCTTGAAATCCTACGTTGAATGGCTAGCGGCTCGGACCGCAGCTGGGGAGCAGCACTAATGACGATCGAGATCGATCATATCACCAAGACGTTCGGGACCTTTCGGGCTCTCGACGACGTGTCTCTCGATCTGCCGCGTGGGGAACTCGTGGCCTTGCTGGGTCCGTCAGGCTGCGGGAAGACAACGCTTGGGCGACTTATAGTCCGGCTTGAAATTCCCTCCTCCGGCTCCATTTTTTACAGGGATTCCCCCGACCTCGCCTCATTGCCGGAAAATCAATTCCTCCCCTATCGACGCAAAATCCAGATGATATTTCAAGACCCGTTTTCCTCACTCAATCCGCGTATGACAGTGGAAGGCATCGTGGGCGAGGCGCTCACCATTCACAAACTATTCTCAGGACACGAGAAATGGGCGCGTGTCGGGTATCTGCTCAATGCCGTCGGTCTTCAACCCGCCCATGCCGAGCGCTTCCCCCATGAATTCAGCGGAGGACAGAGACAGCGCATCAGCATCGCACGCGCCCTCGCCGTGGAACCGGAGGTCATCATCGCCGATGAGCCGGTTTCCTCTCTTGATGTCTCCATCCAGGCGCAAATCATAAATCTCCTCCAGGAATTGCAGGCAGAACTGGGGATTTCTTTCATCTTCATTTCCCATGACCTCGCCGTGGTGGGACATATCAGCCACAGAGTGGCGGTCATGTATCTGGGACGGCTCGTGGAAATGGGAACTCGTGACCACATCTTTCAGGAGTCGCTTCACCCATACACAAGGGCGCTCCTTTCAGCCGTCCCAACACCCGACCACGGAACTCGCAAAAAACGCATCATACTTGAGGGAGATGTGCCGAGTCCAATTGACCCGCCTCCGGGATGCCCTTTTCATCCCCGCTGTCCCCGGCGGTTTGAACCATGCGTCAGGCTCATCCCCCTTCTTAAAGATATGGGAAAGGGGCATACAGTCGCCTGTCATTTATACGACCAGAACAAGGGGTAAGAAATCATGAAAAAAAATCTCATCCGCATACTCATCTGTCTTTTCATTATAGCCTCCATCATTGTCATATCCATGATTGTGTATATTTCACACAGGGGAGGTGAAGATTATGCAGGACATTTTGCCAATCTCCTTCCTGCTGAAACAATAGCCTACGGCTCCATTAAAAACCTTCGCGGATTGTGGGAGACCGCCGCCTCCAGAAAAACCATCCGCTCACTCACGGAGAGCTCCGAGCTGGATTCACTGCTCTCCTCCTATAAAAAAATCGGCAAATGGGAAAAGAAATTAGGACGGTTCAAAAATAAATCCCATCTCAGGCTTGGAAAGGAATTTCTGTTGAAATGGTTCGGCGATGATGTGGCGGTTGCACTGGTGCCCTCACAGGAAAAGATAACACCACCCACCTTCCTCATAATGTCAAAAACCCGCATCGGTTTCGAGGAAAAACTTGCCGAATTTGTTGCCCAGCTCTATCCCGACCTCAGGCTGGACTCCCTATCCTACAGTGGGACAAAAATCCAGCGTTACATCGGAAAGGAGGACACCGGTTCCTTCTCTTATCTCCGTTTCGGTCGCACTGTCATCCTCTCCCTTTACACCAGTGACACCGCCGCCTTGAAATATGTCATCGACCTGAAAATGGAACCCGCCCTCCCATGCCTTTATAACCAGAATGACTTCCAGCATTATAAATCCGAAATCGGTATCAAAGATGGCATCTCCCTGTTTTTCCTTCCCGGTGAAACGTTGAAATACCTTGCCGACGCCGAGAATACCCCAGCTGTCCTGACGAATTCCATATCCCTCTATGACTACATGCATCTGAACATCACCTTAGACAAAGACCTTCGCATCTCCCTTTTCCTGAAATACAAGACACCCGTCCCCGCCCCACTGCCACCGGCGGATTTCATGTCCATGAATTACATCTCACGCCGTGCAATCCTTTTTCTTGGATTCAAAGACAGGCGACTGCATGAGATGCTTTCATGGATTTTTAATGCCACCCTCAGCAGTAAGGACGCCGATTATCTCTCCCAACTCATTCAAAAGAGTATTAACCAGGAACTCTCCTTCTGCGTGGAGCGGTTGGAGCCGGGGCTTCTTTTGCCAATGACAGAGGCAAATCTGTTCATGAATGTCAAAGATGCAAACCAGGCTGACCAGGAGTTGAAAAAATTTCTGCCTTTGTTCTCAAATCCCGGGCGGAAGAACCCCACCCGTAATATCCCAACGCCCATCGGCTTACTTGACCTCACAAAAAATAAGGAGATGTTCACCCTCAGACTGCATCTCGAGGAGAAGCACGGCGAATTGAAAATGACAAATGAAAATCTGACACGGACAGAGTATTATGAGAGACTCTTCCCCTCCGGCATAAGCCGGTCCAGAATTGTCCTTTACGCCAACTTTTTGCGATTGAAGGAAGATACGGCGCGGGCGGTTCGTGAATCACCCAAGTGGGGAAAGAAATATAAAAAGACCTTGAAACTGGTCAAAAACTGGACGGATGTCCTTGGATACCTTCAGGGATGCAGTCTCTGGGATGAGCGTGAGCGTGAAGGAATCAGATATCACCTCATCCTTCCCCTTGATTGATAATGTGTCATTTTATGATAAAATTCGGACATTAGCGCCGTGCTGCTGAAAAGAGCGGAATAAAAGAAAAGCGTTGATAACAGAATAAAAAAGCCCCCGCCATTCAATGACGCGCCCCCCAGCGCCTTTGTCAGCGCCCCAGTTCGAGCAGGAGTTCGGTATCGGAGACGGCGCGTCCGATGCGGAAGGCATTGCGGGTTCTGGTCAGACTGCCGTCGGTGTTTCCATAATAGACGATGCCGGGGGTCAGGCTGCTATAATGATTGGAGATGCCATGAAGGATGACTGGGAGATTTTGTCCGTCGGAGGCTGAGCCGTCGGCAATTCCGAAAGGTTCGTAGAAATCCCCGATGACTGACATCCCGTAACCTGTTATTGTATCGTCCATATAAGCAACGGCAAATTTGCTGTCCGAGAACGCAATGACTGTTGGTCTATCTGTGCTTACGCTTCTGAAGACATATTCCGAGCCGTAAGTTATCGTTGAGTCGGAGACCTTTCCCACAATCGCCGTGCCATAATTTGAATTTCCCCCATCTCGATAAGCCACGACAAATTTGCTGTCAGAGAGCGCCACAGTTTGAAAACGAATAGTATCAGCAGGATTGAAGACATATTCCCAGCCAAAACTTATCGTTGAGCCGGAGAGAGTTCCCACAATAGCCGTACCGTAATTTGAATTTCCTACATCTTTATAAGCCAAGACAAATTTGCTATCCGAGAGCACCGCCGCTGTAATATAAAATAAACTTGCGCTGTTGAAGACATATTCCAAGCCGTAACTTATCGTTGTGTCAGAGACTGTTCCCACGATCGCCGTGCCGAAAGATGAATTGCCAAAGTCGCTATAAGCTATGAGAAACTTGCTATCCGAGAACGCAGCCGCAAAAGTATTATAAGTTTTCTGGTTGAAGACATATTCCGAGCCATAAATTATCGTTGAGTCGGAGACCGTTCCCACAATCGCCGTGCCGTATTCGGAATTCCCCAAGTCTCTATAAGTCACGACAAATTTGCTGTCCGAGAGCGCCGCTACAGATATATCACCCGTTATTGCACTGTTGAAGACATATTCCGAGCCAAAACTTATCGTTGAGCCGGAGAGAGTTCCCACAATCGCCGTGCCGCAATTGGAATTCCCCATGTCGCTATAAGCCACGACGAATTTGGTGTCCGAGAGCGTCGCCGCAGAAAGATAACTAGGGATTGCATCGTTGAAGACATAACCCGAGCCATAACTTATTGTTGAGCCGGAGACCGTTCCCACAATTGCCGTGCCAGAATCTGAATTTACATTATCTTGATAAGTCACGACGAATTTGCTGTCCGAGAGCGCTGTCGCAAATACACGATCTGTGAAACTGCTATTGAAGGCTTGTTCGGAGCCATAGCCAATCTTGTTTATGCCTTTTCTTATTTTCCCATTGATGAAACTCACCACATCGCCAGCGGTGATGGATTCTCCGCTATCAACCACAAAATCCCTGACAATGCGCAAGACGTCGGCGGCATGGGCGGCGTTAATTGCATTATCCGCATTGGTTGCATGAGTTGCATTGTCGGCGTTTGTCGCCGAATCTGCGGTTGCGGAATGCAGAGCGCTTGTTGCCGTGATTGCCGATTGGGCGTTCTGTGCAAAAGTCGCCGTGGTCGCCCTGTCCGACTGAAAGGCATACGGCGTGGCGCTCAGCGGCATTCGGGGAGAATAGATTTCGCCCGCCTCGAAACCGTTGTTGTCCATATCAATCTGGATTTCCAGCCAGAGGTGAGCATTATCCGAAAAGAGATTCGAGGGGAATGGCTGAAGGCTGCCTA
>JAPLSR010000024.1 GCA_026398545.1 Candidatus Sumerlaeota bacterium
GGTTGTGATGAGTCTTGATGGTGGCAGAAGGACCCCGCACCGAAATACTCTCAATTACATCCGGATAGAGCGTCCCCTGTGCTAAAAAATCCTTATCTCCAAGCTCATGAAGAAAAACCTCCACAAAGCCCCTCCCGATGATGCGCCTCTTTTCCTCCGGCTCAATAACGCCCCGCAATCCGCTTAGAAATCCTTTTGAGGCGTCAATGAAGCGCACAGGCACCCGCAGCCTTCTGAAACGCTCCAGAACCGTTTGTGCCTCATTCTCCCGAAGAAGGCCGTTATCCACAAAGACACACTTCAGGCGATTTCCAATTGCCCTGTGCAGAAGGGCGGCGAGAACTGTGGAATCCACACCTCCGCTGACAGCGCACAAAACGCCCCTGCCATCAGTCTGTTTCTGTAAGTCCTCAATCGTGCGCTCTATGAAATCCTTCATCCGCCATGAGCATTTCTCCCCGCATATCCTGGTGGCAAAATTTTTGAGAATTGTCCGACCGTATTTCGTGTGATGCACCTCAGGATGAAACTGGAGTCCAAAGAGGGGGCGCGAGCGGTGACGGATGGCAATGGCGGGACAATCGGGCGAAGTGGCAACACGCTTGAACCCCTTCGGCAAATTCAGGACGCTATCCCCGTGGCTCATCCACACATCCGAATGTTCAGGAACTCCCGTGAAAAGGGCATCCCCGTGGCAAACCCGCATCTCCACCCGACCATATTCCCTGATATCGCCGCGCGCGACTCTTCCCCCCAGAAGATGAGTCATCAGTTGCATCCCGTAACAGATGCCAAGGATAGGAATCCCAAGGTCAAAGATGGCGTGCGGGACAATCGGTGCGCCTTTTTCAACTACAGATGCCGGACCGCCGGAGAGGATAAGACCTGCTGGTTTTCTTAACCGAATCTTATCTACGGAGATGTTGAAAGGGACAATTTCCGCATAAACATTCAGACTGCGCACTTTACGTGCGATTAGCTGGGTGTATTGAGAGCCAAAGTCAAGGACCAGAATCATAACTCATATTCTTGGGAAGTTTTATAGTTTGGAATTCTATTCAAGAACCCGAACATTTATAAAGAAGGTTTCCCCATCATGCAGTCAAGTAAAATTTGGTGGCAGAATACAACAATTTGAATATAAGGATGGATTAATTGTCTATATATTGTATGTGAGAATAGCGTGGTAAAAATGCGCCCTTTCCTGAAAAAAGGTGTTGTAATGATCAAAAATCCGCAAATCATGGATGACTTGCGGACTTTATTACTGGTCGGGGCGACTGGATTTGAACCAGCGACCCTCTGCTCCCAAAGCAGATGCGCTACCAGGCTGCGCTACGCCCCGACTTTATTCTTTTTTTCTCAAATGAAAAACAAAGCTGAATATTTCTTATACCCCGGTATTGTCAATGACTTTCTCAATTATAGGTATCAGATGTCTCGCCGCATTCGCCCTGTGACTGATGTGGTTTTTTTCATCAAGCGCCAGCTCTGCCATTGTTTTTCCCAGTTGGGGAAGATGAAACACCGGGTCATAGCCAAATCCGTTTGTCCCGCGTGGTTCTAAAGCAATCATGCCGTGACAGTAACCAGTTCTCACGACCACATTGCCTTCCGGGTCGGATAGCGACATGGCACAGACAAAGCGGGCGGTGCGTTTTAACGGTGGAATGCCCTCAAGCTCTCTCAAGAGTCGCGCTATCCTTTCTGGATTTGTTTCAGCATACCTGGCAGAGAGGATGCCCGGTCGTCCTCCCAGAGCCTCCACTTCCAGTCCTGAATCATCCGCAAGGCACCACTGCTTCAATGCCAGTGAGGAATGAAGCGCCTTGGCGGTGGCATTTTCCTCAAAGGTCTGTCCATCCTCAGGTGGTTGAGGAAACGAGGGAAAATCATCAAGGGATTTCAAGGAAAGAAAAAGCGCTCGTAAAAGGTCCTGCAGTTCAATTATTTTATGGTGGTTGCGGGTGCAGAGGATTAATTCTCTCACTGTTTTAGTTTCTCCTTCAATCCCTTGATTTTCTGGTCCATCTTATAGGCTCGGTTCCAGTATTCTTGTGCCTTATCCTTATGTCCGAGTTCCTTATAGATATCGCCGAGGTGGTCATAAAGAACAGCATCCTCAGTGGATGATTTTTCTGCGCGGAGCAAATATTTCAAGGCTGTATCATATTGTCCCTTTTTGAAATAGACCCAGCCGAGGCTATCGACCATATAACCTGCGCCGGGGCGGAGATAAATTGCCTTTTTTATGAGGGTCATCGCCTCATCTAAGTTTATCCCCCGCTCGGCGAACATATATCCGAGGGTATTATAGGCATCTGAATGGTCGGAGCTTAATTGAATCACCTTGCGGAAGCATTTTTCCGCCTCATCATAGCGCTCCGCCTCATAATACATTACCCCCTGATTATACAGGTATTCAGTGTTATCCGGGCTTGCCTTGAGGAGGAGTTGATAGAGCATTTCGGCGCGGTTAAAGTTTTTCTGCCCCGTCAGGACTTGCGCCTCAAGAAACATGCCCTGCTCGGAATTTTTGTCAATGTGCTTGAAGGCGTTTTCAAGAACGTGCTTTGCATCTTCATAACGTTTTTCCCTGTTCAGGAGGAGAGTCCAGGATTGATAGATGCCGCTCTTTCCGGGTTCGAGGGATATCGCCTGGCGAAATGCCTCTTCTGCCTTAGCGGTATTATGCTGTTCTGAATATACAGAGGCAAGTGCCTCAAAATATTCCGACTTATTTGTCTCTTTCGGTAATTTTTCATACAGCCCGGTCATCAACTCAGTGGCTTTTTTGTAATCCTTTTTCCTGTTATAAATGGATGCCATGAGGAGATACGCAGAAAGGCTGGAGGGGTTTGCCTCTTTTAGCATCTCAAGATATCTGAGCGCCTCGTCAAATTGACCGAAATCGCAGAAGGTGAGACCTGTCAGTGTCAGGAATTCCTTGTTTTTCTTGAAATGTTCGGTAGCATCGTCGGCGAACTTGACTGCCTCACGGAGTCGGTCTGTCTCCAGAAGAAGGGTGATAATGATACTTGCATAAGCCCTGGAACTTTTCTTCAACTCATAGGCGCGTTTAAAGGCATCAATAGCCTCCTCATAACGGTCACGCCTGCGATAAAAGTCGCCAAGAAGGATGAGGAGGTCAGGTTGGTCAGGAAGTTTTTTTATGACATTTTTGAGAATCTCTTCACCCTCACGATACATTTTGAGTTCCTGATATATGTTGAAGAGGATAACGTAGAGTTTTTCCTCATCAGGTTTGATAGTGATTGCCTTTTTATACAGCTCAAGCGCCTTTTGATAATCCTTCCTGTCAAGGTAAGTGGCGCCAATTTCGGAATAGACCTCCATATTGTCTGGATTCACAGCAATGGCGCTGTCAAAGGCATCTACAACCGCTTTTTTATCTCCCTGAAGTAGAGCGATGTTCCCAAGGGCGACATATGCCTTATAATATTTTGGGTCGATTCTGAGGATACGTTTGTACTGGTTAGTCGCCTCATCATAATGCTCATATCGCATCAACATGTCGGCATAGAACTCAATAAGGGCAGTATTGGAGGTCGCCTTTTCCTCTGCCAGTTGCCGATAGCCGTCCAGTAATTCCCTCTCTATAAATCCTTGCAGCTCCTTGTCCTTCAAGAGCTGCTGGAGAGTCAGCGTGGTGGTTGTTATGCCCTTTTCCTGCATTTCCGCAGCCTTTTTATCGCTGAATTTCCTGAGCGCCTGCAGGTGAAGGAAAGACTGGAATGCCTTGTAGACCTCCGTATTGGACGGGTTGGTCAGGATGGCTTCATAATAAACCCTTTGAGCGCCTTCAAAGTTGCGAGCCTCCTGAAAAATCTTTGCGAGGTTGATATAAGAGGAGACAAGATTTGGTCGGTAATGAACCGCCCGTGAGTAATATTCAATGCTCTTATCCACATCTCCCCGGATGGCGTATGCTGACCCCAGCATCACCAGGGACATGATATCCTTAGGGTTCAGCTTCAGGATTCGCTCATAGACCTCAACGGTTTTAACCAGGTTTCCAAAGTGCTGATAATAAATAGGACCAAGGGATTGGAGGGCTTCGAGGTTGTTTGGTTCAATGTCCAGAATCTGAATATAGGTTTTTTCAGCCTCTTTGTAATTATTTGTCATCTCATAATTTTTTGCAAGGAGCGTCAGGGCGGGGGTGTACTGGGGATTTCCTTTCAGGACCTCATGGCAGATTTTTTCAGTCTTGGCGTATTGATTCATGAGGAACTGGCATTTTGCGATCTGTAATTGAATCTTGGCGGAGGAGGGGTCAATTCGCGCCGCATGTTCAAACTCCTTCAATGCCCCGGGATAATCATTTTTTACAAGAAGCATCTGACCCTGCATGTAATAGAAACGGGATTCCTTTAGTTTCTTCATCTCGGGTGTGTCTGTTTCATCTATTTGAAAGACATTCAGGGCAAAATCAGAAAGGCCTAAATTATTGAAGTCATCTCTCTCCCATGACCTGCCGGGCTGGTGAGACCGCGCAGGTGAGGCGAATATTTCCGATGGGGATAGGAAAGGCGACATGCACAGTGCCGCTATCACCATATATATTCTAAATCTTTTCATTTTTCCGCTACTGTATTATAGTAAATATAACGATGAATCTTGATTGTGCATGATATCTTGTCAAGATAAGGCTTCAGAGAAACAAAAAATTTTCTTTTACCCATTATTGCGAGAAGAAATGCCCCAATGGAAACTGCGCCGCAGTTTTGAGAAATATCGTTCAGGATGAACACTAACTATGTAGATGGGGGAAGCGGAACGCATAATATGAACATCCTCACCGGGCTGAAGACTGCACCATAACTGCCCATCCACGCACAGAAGGACAGCCTCGCGGTCCTTCTTGGGAAGATGTCGTAGCGTGATGCGGAGGTCGTCAGGCAGGACAATTGGCCTGGTGGATATGATATGCGGAAGCAGGGGGACAAGAATCATTACAGGGAGGGTCGGGTAGACAATTGGACCGCCTGCAGAAAGATTGTATGCCGTTGAACCGGTCGGTGTTGATACTACCATCCCATCACAGGGTATTTCTCCCAGAAGATGTCCATCAACGAGCACTTCGATATGAATCAGGCGAGAATGAGTTTCCTTGAGCATCATGATGTCATTCATTGCCACGCACGGTTTGAAATCTTTAAGTCTTTCCGGCGGGATAACCTTCAGGGGATGATGCTCGACAAGGGCAAAATCATTCCGGTGAATCCTGGTCAGGACATCAAGAATTTCGTTCGGTTCGGACTGTGTGTTAAATCCAAAACTTCCGAGATTGACGGGTAGAAGAGGGGTTTTTGTGGGATAGAGTGTGCGAATAGCATGCAAGAGAAAACCATCGCCACCCATTATACAAACAAGGTCGCATTCATTAAGATTGCCAATGGTGAAACTCTCTTTTTTTTTCCGCCCTTTTGTCAGAAGGGATGACAGGGACTCATCCACATGAACGCTCACCCCATATTTTGCGCACCATCGGATAATGCGCCTGCAAAGAAGGGGGAGGTCTTTTTTTGCAACATTTCCTAAAAGGCCCAGGCGTTTTAACATAAGAGATTTTCCTAACCTTTTACAAAGAAGGGTAAAACCGTACCACGGGAAAATCGGGGAATAACACTATTCTTTGAATTCTTCTTCCGAAGGGGAGGGAGGTTGTATTGTCTTCCCCCCTCTCTCAAAGATTAAGGCATTGATTTCATAAACAATAATAATCCACAGGCTACCGCCAAGAAGGGTATAAATAAATACGTCAAAGCTGAAGCCTTTTAATTCTTTCAGGGTGGGACGGAGAAATTCCCTGAAGACTTCGCTGTTTTTATACACAATCACTATGACAATAATTGGAAAGATAAAGGCAAAAAAGATAAACACAAGTTTTCTGAGTAATTTCGCAAGGGATGACAGTTCGGTTTCAACTGCCGCCGCCTCTTCTTCCTCGTATGGATACTGGCGCAGGATTTCATCAATGTCGGCAGAGCTGGCAATGACAGGCTTGATGGGCATCCCAACAATGGTTTTGAGATTGTCCATAACAGTCAAATCAGAAGGGTCATCCATTGCAATCACAAGTGTTCTGTTCTCCAGCTTCACCGGAACAAGGTGGTATTTCTGGGCAAAGGACTTAGGAATGTAGGTAAAATATAGAGGGTCAACCTTTTTATTTTCAAGGGAGATAAAATCATAACCCATCTTCTTGCGGAGAAAGCTCATTTTGACGCTTTCCGTGATTGCTCCAATCTCCACAAGAATCTGACCAAGGGATTTTTTAGTCTCATTCTGCCGTTTCAGGGATTCTTCCAGCTGAGCATGGGTGATAAGTCCCTCACGGAATAACATCTCACCCAGATTTTCCAAACCCCTTTGCTCAACCATTCTCTTAAAGTCCCATTCCCGGAAGATTCTCTCCACCTGAAAAATTAGCTTTCAGGCGTGTAATATTCCGAAAAACAATAATGTAATGTGATAATTTATACTGTTTTATATAAAAAAATCTGTATACCCCTATTAATGTATTGTCAATCTGAATTTGATTATCCTGCCCCATTTTTCTACCATTTAAGTATAAAGTATTCTTGACAATTATCTACGAGGGGTGTCAATTGATATTAATTTTATGATACATTAATTTGTATAAATTTATCAGGGGGTTATTAAACTATGCCTAAAAAGATACTTGCCGTTGATGATGAGAATGATGTTTTGCTCATCATCAAGACCGCCCTTGCCAGTGAAGGATATGAAATCACCACGGCATCCACCGGATATGACGGCCTGGCGCT
>JAPLSR010000467.1 GCA_026398545.1 Candidatus Sumerlaeota bacterium
CATATCGGGACAGATGTCTTCCATCGGAAGCAGACGCCGGATGAGATTGTGGAGGCGGCGAAAATCCTGAACAAATATAATATCAACGTCAATTATGACTTTATCACCAATGTTCCCGGGGAGACAGAGGAGGATTGCCGGCAGAATCTTGACCTTCTGCGCAGGTTTCCCAAACCATTCCGCATCCGTCTTTCCAAACTCTCCCTTTTCCCCAATTATGAGGTGCAGAAGGAGACGGAGGGGCAAAAACGCGTGGTGACTGAGAAGCACTATCGCATCTGGAACGCACTCTATTTTCTTATCCAGGAGATTGATTTCACAGATGAACAACTGGAAGCCATTCTCTCCAGCCCATTCTTTGAAGAACATCCGGAATTTCTGGAAAACCTGAACAAAGTTTTTGACTGCCAGTGGAAGGAAACCTTTGAACTCCGCGTTCAGAACAAGCTGAAGAATGCGGAATTGGAGGTGAGAAGGGAGCGAGAGAATAATTTGAATGGGAATCTCGCCCGACTGATGGGACAAAGGGGGATGAAACAGTTCCTCTGGCTGCATGAGAGCGCATCCCGCGCCAAAAAACGCCTTAAGGCGATTTTTTAGTCTTCATATTATTTCGCATATCGCACGGACAAGTTGCCTGGTAATGTATGCCAAAAAATAACCTAAAAAGTGTTGACAGGATATGTTTCATTGACCTATATGCACCTTTGAGTAGTGTAATATAATGATATGATAATACGAATTACAAACGGGCGGGCGACCGGCGGGTTCACCCTGGTGGAAATCATCATTGTTGCTGCATTAATTTCCCTTTTTTCCGGTCTTGCCATGTTCGGCGTCCAGCAGATGCTGAAAAATAGCAAACTCAAGGCGGTGATTGGAGAGACTCGCGAGGTCGGCTCCGCCCTCATCTTTGCCCACCAGGATATTGGATTTTATCCCGCCATCGGGTTTATGTCTTATAACAGAGACCTGCTCAATACGCGTTATGGATGGGCGCGCATCGATTCCATGGGGCTGACAATTACCGGCCTCAGGGTGCAACACACCTATGATAAATGGAGCGGACCATATTTTGCCGCCTCGCCGACCCGTAATCAGCTCTCCTACAAATTCAGAGGCATTGTGACCATGCGTCTCAGCCCATACCGTCCCACAGTAGATGATATTGACTGGCCCGCTGACCAGTGGGGTAATCCCTATGTGCTCTATCTTTTCAAATATATCCTGGCAACAGACGCGTGGGCGTTTGTTCAGACATCTGGCGAGGAGCCAAATTTCTGGGCGGCTGTGGTCAGCTACGGACCGGATGGCGTACCAGGTTCTCCCGCCGGGGGTGACACTGTTGCCTCTCTCTTGAGCACCCGCCTGTTTGAACAGGATGACCTGAGGGTACCCCTGTTCAGGGCGTTGTTACCGGAGCAGTATAATGATGCAAGGCGGGAGAGGTATTCAATGCCCATTCCCAGGATTGGCATCGTGGATGCCGGCTCAGACGACCTGATTTATAATATTGATTAAGAGGCTCAAAAAGGAGTTTTAAAAATTCAGGTGCTGTTTTGCGGGGGATGCGATATAATATTAGGTAGATAGAGTGGAGGTTTTTTTATGAGACGGCGCGCAAGGGCATTTACCGCTGTGGAGGTAACCATGGTGGCGGCGGTTATCGCCATCCTCGCATTGATTATCCTTCCACTTTTCCAGAAACGGGCGGAAAAAGCCAAAATTGCCGCCGCCCAGGGGGACCTCCAGGAGCTTGCCAAGGTAGAAATGCTCGCCTATGCGGATACAAGCTGGTATTTCCGATTGCAGGACTTAGACAATACGCAAATATACCCCGGCACAATCACGGGCACAGTCACGGACCGGGATATCTCTGTCCCATACGCCCTCTGGGACCATGCCCTGACGACGCTCAGTGAGCGTGAAGTCCTTTCACGCCGCTGGGAAGGACCTTATATTGCTATGCAAAACATGGCATCCGTACTTCTTGGAACGGCATTGAGCAATTGGAGTCCACAACTACAAGGTGCATTTTTCGGTATAACATCAAATCAACACAAACATCCAATACTTATACTCGGTTCCGTATCAGGTGTTAATGCTTATGATGGCAGTGCCGATAGTAATAATGACAAGATTCCTGTTGACCCATGGGGCGGTCCATATATCTTTTATGCCCCCGCCAGTGAGACAGAATATAATACAGATTATAATTTTCGCAATGGCGTGATTTATTCCATGGGTCCCGATGGGGTGCCCGGGGACGGCTCTGTAGTTGATTTTACATCCAACAACCTCGACAGGGATTCGACCGTTTCATCTCACCTGGGAAACGGAGATGATATTAAATATGTCTTTTGAAAGGGAGGGATTGCACGTCACACGCGCGAGGAATAATATGAAGATTATGGGTTTGAAAAAGGCATTACGCGGGTTCTCCATCATAGAGCTATTGATTGCAATCATCATCATCGGGATTTTAGTTGCCATTATCATCCCCCGCCTTGCGACCCGTTCTGAGCAGGCTCGCATCCGTGCCGCAGAGTCCGACCTTGAGGAGATTCGCAAGGCTGAAGAGCATGCCGGAATTGATACGGGATATTATTATCGACTGTATGTGCTTGACGATAACCGGGGAGGAGATGGCTATGGCTGGGGCGATAGCAGGGATGTGAATGATGGTATTCTTGATGAAGCGGGAGGTTTATTTAATCCTGCATATGGAAATAATCAAACAAAGCAAAATATACAATATATCTTTATTAATGTAAATGATGGTCAATTATGTGCAACAGCAAATGTAATTTATAATAAATTGTTAGACAATGAGACCGCCTTTGGCTGGAATGGGAGATATATCACATGGCATAAGGACTTCAACAAAAATGACATTCCTGATGACCCCTGGAACCATGATTATCTCTTTTTCACCCCGGCGGGGCTTGTCCTTGAACCGGATGGGGTTGTTATTCCCACTTGCAGTGTTGATGCCACCAACGGCAACATCATAGCGGGCGGTACCTATAATTGCATCAGATTTGACCGTTTCGTGGTTTTGAGCCTTGGACCAAATGGATTGCCGGGCGATGGAGGAACGGATATCAATGCATTCGGCACCGGTGATGATATTATCCAAAAATGGTAGTTCAATTAATTGATAATTGACAATTGACAATTGATAATTAAAATAAGGAGGGATTGAAAGATGAGGAGTATTAAAAAGAAAGGGCAGCGTGGCGTGACGCTGACAGAACTGCTGGTGGTGCTGGCGATTATTGGATTGCTCGCCACAATCGCCGTGCCTGTTTATGTCAATAAAATGGAGCAGGCAAAATTCAATACTGCGAAACATGAGGTAATTGAACTTGCTAATGTGGAAGAAATATGTGGCATCTTTCATGGATTTTATGTTCCATTATGTATGCTTGATGATTTGCCATACCGAAGTCAAAATAGACCGACAGTAGGGATTGATGATGTTGAAAATACAAGAAATAACTTAAATCCCTACTTGATTAGTACGGGTGTTCCCATTTATGATCAAATGGATCATCAATTGAGTTTGAGTGATGCTGATTCCTATGTAGCGGTCAACAAACTCTATTATAGTTGGCAAGGCCCATTCATTAATTTTAAAAGATATTATATGGGTCTTGGAATATATGTTGAACCAGCTGATCCTGATCTTGGAAATGTGGCAAGAGATTATCCTTTAGACCCATGGGGTAATCCTTATATTATGTTAACTGAATTGGGATATGTGACTACTCAAGGTGGAATTACATCAACAAAATTACAACATGTTTTTGATCGTATGACAATTTTATCAATGGGCCCTGATGGGAATACCGAATATTCAACGACAGGTATTACATCAATTAATCCCAGCGGAGATGACGATATTTGGGTTCATTTTGGAGCCTCCGGACTTGCTCCTGAAACATATTACGGCAGTGGCAGTTTCAGTGGAAACAACCCAAGATCAAATTAAAAAATAGTTGAATATTAAAGTATGCTGAATAAATCTAAATTATGCGCTGTAACGCTGATGGAGCTCCTTGTGGTGGTCATGATTATGGGCATTCTTGCCTCCATTGCCGTTACGGTTTATACGGGTCATGTTGACCGCGCCCGTGTCGCTGCCTGCCGGGATATCATTCGCCAGATTGAGCTCGCCGTGAACTGTTATGAGATAGACACGGGACAGATTCCGCCATCCAGCTCCGGTCTGACATTTGCCCCGGACACACTTGTCTATGAGGGGAATGCAACGCAAGGTTCCTTCGGATGCGGATATATACAGCTTGCCCTTCTTCACAGCCTGAGCGGCGATTTGCATCGCCCCCTGCACTATCGCTGGCTGGGTCCTTATATTGAACTGGATGAGGAGCAGCTCGGCGACCGTTTTGGCATGTCGCCTACTGCATCCACACCGTTGGGATATGTCCAGATTCTGGACCCCTGGGGGATGCCATATTATTATATCCGTTCCAATGATTATTCCAGTCTTGGTGGGA
>JAPLSR010000287.1 GCA_026398545.1 Candidatus Sumerlaeota bacterium
CTTCTGTCTCTCTGTATCGGTTGGACTGGTTCTGTTTTCCTACGCAACATTTTCCTCTCTTGTCAAAGTGGCGGGGGTGAATATACTCCTCCCCTTTTGGATTTTCATTATTGCACTCTCCCTTCATGAACTGTATCACCACCTGAGGGAAATCATTCCCAAAAGTTCCGGCTGGTTGAAAAGTCTGGGTGGTATCGGGATTTTTTTTGTAGCTATTCTTTTTATCCTCCTCTTTTATGCATGGTATATGGCACTGACACCGCCCTTTTCATGGGACGCCCAGGTTTATCACCTTGTCATCCCGAAGATATATCTTGAAAACAATGGATTCGTCCATATTCCACTCAACGTTTATTCCAATATGCCCCACACTATGGACCTTTTATTCCTCGTATCCATGAAAGTCGGAGATGATGTGGTTGCGAATCTGCTTCATTATGCGATGGGTATCCTCTTATGTCTTTCCCTTTACAGTTTTGGCAGACGTCATTTCTCACCCATGGTCGGAATAATTGCGTCATTGCTCTTCATATGCCATCCGATGGTGATGTATGAGTTCAGTGTGTCGTGTATTGACGTGGGGCTTGGTCTTTTTTGTTTCTGGACCGCAGTCTGTTGCTTAGAGACGATTCGGACGGGACGAGCCGGATTCGCCTTTTTGTCCGGGCTTTTTGCCGGCATGTGTATGGGTGCCAAATATACCATGATAGCAACCGCCCTGACGGCATTTCTAATCCTCCTCTTTTACCCGATTTTTGTGAAAAAAAAGAATCACATTATACTTCCTTCCCCTTCACCTGTCATTCATGATATTTTCCCTTCAATTGTATTTTTGATACCCGCAGTTCTCCTCATTCTTCCGTGGCTGATAAAGAATGCACTTTATACCGGCAATCCCGTTTACCCTCTCATGTATTCAATTTTCAGCGGACATGAGTGGTCGGCACAGCAGAGTTCCTGGCTTGTGGACTGGCAGCATTCCATTGGCATGGGACGTTCGCTTGTGGATTATCTTTTGCTTCCCCTGCGAATCTTTATAAAAAGCAATCAGGCGCTTGGATATGCAGGTTTTGCAGGAACCCTTTATCCATATATATTGCTCCCCCTGCCTGTATCCCTCCTCATCCGTAAAAATGGGAAAATTGTCCTTTTCATTTTTCTTTTCTTCATTATTTTTTTTATATTCTGGGCATTCGGGGCACAGCAGGTGCGTTTCCTGATTCCTGCGTTGCCGCTTCTTGCCTTATGCTCAGCCGCGGGTATGGATAGTCTGAGGGAGAAACGCCCGAAGTTTTTCTACACACTTCTTCTTGCGCTTATTGCCGTGGCGCCGGTTCATCTTGCCGCAGACCACATATATACCGAGTTGAAACGCGAGGGCTCCTATTTGCCAATTATCTCAGGACGCCAGACCCGCGCCGAATTTCTGCGCTCGCGCGTCCGTTCATATCCCTCCTTTGAATATCTGAAGACTCATTGCAAACCCGCCGAACCGGTCTTGTTTTTATTCGAAAACAAGGGATATTACTGCCCTCAGCCCTACTATGCGGATGGCATGTTTGAGGCGTCTTATTTCTTCAATATTGCGCTTGAGGCAGGGTCGCCTGAGGCGTTTGCCGCCAGACTTCATAAATATAAATGCCGTTACGTGGTCGTGGACGAATACATCAGGGCAGACATGCACAAATATGGGAAATCGCTTTACAGCAGGCAAAAAAATATCTCCCGATTCCAGAATGCCCTTGCACTCATTGAGCGGTTTATGGAGAGTCATCTTGAAAAGGTTTTTGAGGAGAACCATTCAAGCGTTTATCAGTTCAAAGATTTGGTAAAAGAGAATCGCTACTGATGACTCATGAACGTACGAAAATTGGCGTTCCGAGACCGGTAGTCCTTATCCTTCTTGCACTCATCCTTATTCTCAGTTATCGCTTCCGCACCTATCGCCTTGATTACACACCGGGATGGTTTCGCGACGAGGGGACTTATCTCGAGATTTCACGCCGAATAGGCAACGGGCAGCTCCAGCTGGGGGCGGTCAATATTACCTTTGTGGGACCAAACATGACGCATCCCCCGCTTTATTTCGCCCTCACAAGCCTTTTTATGAAGGCAACTCATACTGATATGCATTTCTTCCGCCTCTCCAATGCCTTACTGGGCGTTCTTGCCACCCTGCTCATCTTTTTCCTGGGATATGAGGCGGGAAGGTATGGCGAACCATTGGCGCCTCCGGGAGCCCATGCCGAACTCCTCGGACTTCTTACCGCATTTTTTTATGCAATTCACCCAGACGCAGTCATGTATAACCGGATGGGATTCCCATACAATCTTTATCTTGTTGAGGGGATTCTCCTCATGTTGTTTGCGCTTCGATATTTGCGGAAGCGTGATTTTTTCTGGTGCCTCGCAACATGCGTTGTGGCGGGAGCGGCGCTTCTGACGGTTTATTATTCCATTGTATTTATTCCTTTCTTATTTCTCATTATCCTTATGCAGAAAAAGCCTCGCCATTTCTGGGCGCTTGTCTGCATCCCCATTCCGCTTATTATATTTCTCTATTTCATGGCGTCCAGCGGGACACATGGCTTCTGGGAGGACCTGACGGCGCTCAGGAAGGCATCCAGGGCGGGTTCTCTCTATGTGACCCTTTATCACTATCATGATTTCTTTGAGACGGGTATAACGTATTTTGTGGGTCTGGCGGGGCTTCTTCTCCTGCGTCGTAAATCAGCCGGTGTATATCTATTCATACTCTATCTTTTGATGATTCATATTGTCTTGCGAAAAGAGGATACCATTATAAGATTTGTTCATTATCCTGTGATTCCAATCTTACCGCTTGTTGCACTGGGATGCGCCGCCCTGACACTTTTCTCCTTGGGGCAACTTATCACTTCCAGACCTGCGGCGGGACTCCTTCTTATACCTATTCTTCTTGCATCATATCTCAGCATTAACCAGGTCCGGCATGGCATTCACGGGCGCTTTTACTCTTCACTTGAATTTGGCATGACAAAAAATACCAATGACACCTGGGACGTCGCCTCATATTTGCAAAGAAGAGTCAATTCAAAGGACCTCATCATTTCCAACACAACACTATGGTCGCTCCTCCCCTGCAGATACGCCGACCTCTCACAATCCCTTGCATTCAACGGCGAGATGGTGGATTTTTACCGCCACCCTGTCCCGCGCGAACGATTTCTCTTTTCCCCGGCGTTAGAGGGCGCCGCCTATGTAGTCATGGATTCCTTCACAGACCAGTGGAAGCTCAGCGCGCCGGCGACTCTTAATTTCCCCTTGAGGGAGTTGGTTAACAAGGTGGAGCAAACATGGCAACTCGTCTATGAAAAGGGGGAATACAGGGTTTATAAAAATCCTGCCATACTTGCGAAGTAGGGCATTCTAAACGTGAAAGATGTATGATATCTGGTTATTCACAACCTGTTATCATTTATTTCTGCGCCGGCGCATGGACGCACGGTCTCCCTGTCGGTGAATTGCGCTACCCGATTTACCTTATTTCACAGGAAACGCCCGTGCTCTTTATCGAGCCGCCGCTCACCTGGCGCGAGCGTCTGTCAGGAGGACGGCGTATTGAAACATTCAAAAAAATGGGTAGTCTGCGTGAGGTTCCTGATTCGAAAATGAACGTCTTCACACCGCAAGTCTCTGTGCCCTATTCAGTGCGTCTCCCGCTTGCAAGGACGCTCAAAAATTTTATACTGGACTGGAATATCAAATCAGTTTCACGCCAGGTCATGTCTGTTTTCAGACGCATCTTCCCCGGGAAGGAAAAACCTGATATCGTCTGGGGCACTATTTTTCACCATGCCGGTTTTTTATCCGGCATCCCCGCCCGGCACAAACTTGCAATCATTGATGACAACTTCCCCTTAAGCCCCGTCTTCTCTCCCTCGCAGAAAAAAGAGGTGGCGCGGATGGAGCGTCGTCTGATTAAACGCTCCTCCGCAATCTTCACCACCTCCATCCCACTGTATGAGGAGAAAGGCAAGATTAACCCCGTGGCTTACATGATGGAAAATGGGGTTCCTGAGCTCTTTCTGCCCGAAAACCGCCAGAGGCTTTCACCCATCGCTGACTCCTGCCCCGCGGCGGAGCGGCGTGTGATTGAAGATATCCGCAAACTGCCCAAACCTCGAATCGGCTATGTTGGCGCGGTCAATATCAGGCTGAAAATGCCGCTACTGCGTGAACTTCTGAACCTGCCGGCACCGTGCCACACCGTTTTTGTGGGAAATGTTGATGATTCATTTCCCCGCCAGATGCTTACCGTGCTCAAAAAAAATCCCCGCATCCACTTCTTCCCATATATCTCCCACGCCCTCATCCCATTTGTCCTTGAGGAGTTTGATGTGCTCCTCCTGCCATTCGAAGAAACGCCGTTCTCCCGCTTTATCAACCCGCTGAAACTGAGCGAATATCTGACAAGCGGCAAACCCATTATAGCCACACCGCTGGCGGAGGTTATGCGGGTCGCATCAAAACCGGAGGGACTTGTGTATTTTGTGGATAAGCCGGAGGAACTCAGGGAGATGGTTGCTCGCGCCCTTGCTGAAGAAGGGGATACCCTTTGTCAGGCGCGCATCAATCTTGCCCGCACACGCACCTGGGAATGCACAACACGGGAGATGCGAAGCGTTGTAGAAAACTTACTACAGACGGTGTAAGAAGATAATATTCTGTAGTGGAGGAAGCGCAAAGGGAATGTTCAAGAAAAGAGCCAGGGTTTCTAACAGCAAAAATCCCAAATCATTCTTCGATGAAGAGTTCTGGATTGACACCGGCGCCCTTTATTCTTTCGTTCCGGAGGATTGTCTCCAAAGGATAGGCGTGGAACCCTCCGTACCGCGGAATCTCGTACTCGCGGACGGAAGGCAGGAGACCCGCCTTTTGGGCTTCTGCGATTTTCAGATCGAGGGACTGGAGGGGAGCATCCCATATCCGGTCATATTCGCCCCCAAAGGATCGTTGTTCCTGATAGGAGCCACGGCGCTTGAGAATTTCGGCGTCGAGGTGGACCCCCTTCAAAAAAGACTCAAACCGATTCTTGCCGTAATCGGCGGCTTTCTGGCATCGGATGCGCAGTCTATCAATGGTGATACAATCAATATCAAAGCAAAGTTGATTGAATTACCTCCCGGATAATCCTGACTTGTCGTGGCTTTTGCCGAACGACCACCGCGGACCCGTCTGATTTCCGCAAGGCGGGCAACGAGACAGGAGCGTAAAAAGTATGAAGAAGACAAATAATCAATCACAAGTTGATCCAGAAGTCCTGGACGTCTTTCCCGACGCCTTGTCTGTTAATGAAGCCCTGCGCGCCCTTGCGCCGGTCCTGCGTCAACGCCACCGTTCAAAGACGCACAGAAAAACTCGCCTGACAAGGACATGAAGGAATCCTGCCGCTTATCCGATAGCGGGCATTTATCATGCCCCGGCGCGATTCAGTATGAAATCAATCCCTGCGGGGCAGCGTTGAAATATATAGGTATTGCGCTCCCATTGACTTAGCGACGTAGTGGAAGAATTTCATCAAATCCTTTCCCGCGCGGAACAATCAATTTTACATGATAAGGAAATGTTCAGCGGGGCGGGGAATTTTCTTTCCGATAAGTGAGAGTCAGGACAACGCCTATATCTTTGTGCGATAAGAGGATGCGGGATTTATCGCCCCATATAGAGGAAGGCGGGCTCCACATCGAACATCCCGGATAGGGGCTTTTCGCCATTTTCCATTTTGGGTAACGCGCTTCTATAACCCGCCGCAAACCTTTCACGGCTTCATCGGCGTCCTTAGGAGAATCCCACACCGATTCCCAGAATATCAGGAACACCCCATCCTTGCTTTCAAATAATCCATAGCAGTCACCATCCCATCCAGCCGCCGCCTGGGCGGCATCCTGTCCGGTCATGTATTGGTCAAAGAGCAGTTTAAATCCCATCTCGCCGAAAACGTTATGATACTTCCGATGCCACTCCACATTCTCCATCAACCCGGTGTCATCATCCATGAAGAACGATTCCGGAAGTATCACGTTCGAAGTCGGCGCATCCCATTCGGAGAGATATTTCTCCGGGTGCATAATCTGCTCCGCGGAAAGCGGCGGGTTCCTGAAAATTTCATTCCTGCCCTCCGCGCCCCGCTCGCTCATTGCCCGCATGACAAATGCGGAACCCTGAAGGTAAGGGAATATCAGGATTTGCTGGAGGAAATAGGGCGCATTGTTGAACGCCGATTGGTCCAGTCCCAGCATGTTCATGATTTGAAACACGCTGGACAGTGTGATATTCTGCTGGAGCCATTCAGTCATCAGGATTGTGGCGTCGCCCTCCAGGGTGCTAAGGCGTGCATAGACGGCGTCGTCGTTATCCGGTCGGCGCATGTCCATGGCGCCGATGTTGAAGTTCTGGTCCTGCAGGGCGTGGCAGATTTCATGCGCCAGAATCACATCGGATACCGTCTCATTCATGTTGAAGTTGTTCATGATAAATAAACGCTTGGAGGTGTCATCATAAAGTCCGGCTACCTGTTCGGAAAAAAGTCCTTTCAGCGTCTCCTTGATGTCGGTTTTCTCCGGTATGAATCCCAGCCGGATGAGACATTCCTGATACATCGCCAGATTTTCGCCGGGATACTGTCGTTTCAACTCGCTTTCGATATACTGGAGGAGTTCTGACTTCGACATGGATTTTGTTACGAGTGGCTTTTTGATTTCCAGACCCCGCATCCTTGAAATATCCAGCTCCAGTTGATGGATTTTTCTCTCAAGGCGGTACTGGTTCAGTTCCTGCTTCAGGCTATCATTTTCTTTGCGCAGGATGCGGACCTCCTGCTCAAGGAGGTCTATTTTTAGCCGGGCATCCTCGGGCTGGGCGGCTAACAATGCTATCTGCAGGACATAAAAGACGCAAAGGGAAAAAAGAAATTTTCCTATCACCGAGCGATGCTTGTTGACAAATGCGAGAAACTGGGATTTATATTTCATGGTTTTCCTGAATTTTCAAAGCTGAGCTAAACTCCAATCTTTTATAAAGGAACGGGACTATGCCAATCAAGCCCTTTCGTCTTGAACCTGGAATGACTGTTGGAATTATTGCACCGGCGAGCGCGCCAGGCAGCGCCCAGACCGTGGAGAATGGCATAAAGGTTCTTGAAGAACACGGCTACAAGGTCAAACTTGGCAAATACGCCCTTGAGAAAAACGGGTTTTTCGCCGGGACCGACCGTCAGCGGCTTACCGATATTCACGCCATGTTCCGCAACCCGAAAATCCACGCCATAATCTGCCTGCGCGGCGGCTACGGAACCCCCCGCCTCCTTAAGGACATTGATTATAAATTGATAAAAGAACATCCCAAAATCTTTGTGGGTTTCAGTGATATTACAGGACTCCATATCGCCTTTTCACAGATGACGGGTCTGGTCACCTTTCATGGTCCCATGCTCGCCTCCAATATCGCAAACGAAAAGGGGCGCGAGTATTCCCTGGGGAGTCTCCACCGCATCCTCTCAAAGCCCGAACCTTTCGGCTCCATCCTGAAAGGCAGCGGCATCAGGCGTGGCAGGACAATCAGAAAGGGGCGCGCCACCGGAGCCCTCATCGGCGGAAATTTAAGCCTTCTCGTCACCCATCTCGGCACCCCCTGGGATTTTTCCACCAAAGGCAAGATTGTGTTCATTGAAGATATCGGTGAGGCGAACTACCGCATAGACCGCATGTTGACTCATCTCTTGAACGCCGGCAAGTTGGCGGATGCGGCTGGAATTGTTTTCGGTTACTTCACTGACTGCGAGGAAAAGCCTTCAGCGGATGGGCGACCAACACAAAAGATTGCAGAGATTCTATGCGAGCGCACCGGACGTCTCGGAATTCCCGTTGCTTATGGCTTCCCTTTCGGGCATGAATCTATGACAGCAACGCTCCCTCTATGCATAAAAGCCACCCTCGACGCCACAAAAGGCGACCTTATTATTGAAGAGTCGGCTGTGAAATAATTTTATTTTACCGTTGTGGCGATGAGGGAGAATCCCTCGCGGAAAAGTGTGCCCAGTTCATACATGGTTCGCACGCCCAGAAGCCGCCTCGCCATAAATGACAATCGCAAATGATACCGACGGATTGCCTCGTTCCGCAATGCCCATAGTGTCTCACGCTTCAGCTCTGATGTCTCATATACCGGCTGTGAGATGGAATTATCCAGCGTGGCGAGGTCATCGGTAATCAATCCCCTCTCTATTGCATCCT
>JAPLSR010000022.1 GCA_026398545.1 Candidatus Sumerlaeota bacterium
CCTTTGGGTATCCTGATGATTGTCATATCCATCCCTTACTATACGACTAATCCTTCCCGCTCATCAAAACCGAAAATGATATTCATGCACTGCACCGCCTGACCGGAAGCGCCTTTCAGGAGATTGTCAATCGCGCTGATAATTATGAGGCGGTTCGTGCGTCTGTCAAGCTTCATTCAGATATCGCAATAATTCGCGCCGACGACAGTCCTGGTCGCAGGATATTGTCCCTCGGAGAGAATCCGCACAAACGGCTCTCCATCATAAAATCTCTCATACTCCCTGCGTATCTCAGCCTCATCCACATCGCTTGCCATATTGACATAGATGGTGCTCAGGATGCCGCGGTCCATGGGGGCGAGGTGTGGTGTGAACTGGATGAGAATGGGCGTTCCCGCGAGCAGGGAGAGTTTCTCTTCAATCTCCGGCGTGTGGCGATGCGTGGCGATGGAATAAGCGCGGATGGATTCATTGCATGAGATATAATGCGTGAGCGGCGTGGCGGCGCGTCCCGCTCCAGAGACGCCTGATTTGGAATCTGCAATGATAGAACGCCTGTCAATCCAGTCCGTTTTCATAATCGGTGCGCAGGCAAGTATGATGCCTGTGGGATAGCAGCCGGGACTGCCGATAAGGCGAGCCGTTTTGATTTTTTCGCGAGAGAGCTCCGGCAGACCATAAACCGCCTCCCTGTTCAGGGCTGGGGCGGCGTGGGCGATGGCATAAGTCTTTTCATAGATGGCGATATCCTCAAAGCGAAAATCGGCGCTGAGGTCAATAACGATTTTCCCCGCATCATAAAAAGGCACGGCGTAGTCCTGCGCCACCTTATGGGGCAAGGCGAGAAAAACAACGTCCGCCAGGCGGCTCAATCTCTCAATATCCGCCGGTTCAATCACAAGGGGCGTCCGACCGCGAAACTCGGGGAAATTCTCGATGAGAGATTCCGGCGCATCCAATTTATCCGCCAGCGCCACAAGTTCCACCTGCGTATGACGCAGGAGGATGGCGATGAGCTCGCGGGCGGCGTAACCCTTTGCGCCGACGATTGCCGCTTTCACTTTATTCATCGCTGACTCCTTAACACTCTTTTCTTGCGGCGATGAGCATCTCATCCACCTCTGCCACATGCGCCTGTTTTTCCAGCCAGTATTCAGGCTTGCGCTGGGCGTTCAGTTCCTCAACCGTCTTGCCCTGCTGCTCAACCCATGTGTAATATTTCAGATTGTGCCAGCGTTCATGCGCCTCACGCGTCCCCTCACAAATCCAGTCGAGCTTCTGCTCGTGGAAGATAGCGGAGAGCCTTACCGCCGCCTCCATCTCGTCCATCCTGCCAAACTGCTCCTCCATCTTCCTCATCACAGAGTGATAGCGGTCAATGGCGTCCGTGCAGACCGTGACAATGAGGTCATCCTTGCCAAAGCCGTAAAACTTCGCCGTCTTGATGGCGCCGAGGACATTGCAGACGCCGCTGATGCCGAAGATTTCCGACATTTTGCGGACATCCTCCACCTTCACACCATGGCGGGACATCACATTCCACCCCGTCTCCTCCGTTAAGAACTGCAATCCCTTCTTGCACTCAAGGTCATCAATGCACATAAGGGCGTCCATGTTGCCCACGTGGTGAATCCAGGTCACGTGCTTGTCCCCGATGCCCTGGATGTCATGCGCGCCGTATCCGTTGTTGAAGAGGGTCGGGCATTGAACAGGCTCAAGTCCCACGATTTTGTGCTCGCCCCAGACCTGCTTCAGGCGGTCGCCCGCCGCAATGGTGCCCGCAGAACCCATGGCGGAGACAAAGGCGGCAACACGTCCATCTCCCACGCCTCGCTCCTTGAGTTCCCGCGCCAGCTCCACAATCGTGTTCCCCGTGACGTAATAATGGAAGCGATAATTGCCCCAGACCTCAAACTGGTTCATGATGCGGATGTTCGGGTCGGAGCGGCGCAGTTCATTACACTTGTCATAAATCTCCTTCACATTGGACTCACAGCCCGGCGTCAGGATGAGGCGCGCACCGTATTGGCGTATTTTTTCAAAACGCTCCTCGCTCATCCCTTCAGGGAGAATCACAATGGATTTAAAATTCATGCGGCAGCCGACCCATGCCCCGCCGATGCCATAATTCCCCGTGCTGGGCCAGACGAGGGTGTGTCTTGCCGGCTCAACATCTCCCGAAAGTTGCATATCAACAAGTACAGAATACGTTGCGCCGACCTTGTGGCTTCCCGTGGGGAAATCTTTGGAATAAAGGACAACAATTGGCGCATCAACGCCCGTGAGTTCCTTCGGCAGGAGCATGTGATAAATCCGGTTGTCGGCATTCTTCCAGGTGATATTAAAGAGATTTATGGGGTCGAGAGGGTCTTCCGTGCGTGCCTTGAGCGCCCTCTTGCGAACCTGCGGGTCAATCCGGGCTGGCTCCAGCATCTCAGCAAATGTCGGACCCAATACCAGATTCTTATTTTCCACAGTGAAACTCCTTGTTTCATATAAAACATGAGAAAATTTGAATTACTTTGTCGCGCGCCTTATCGTCAAACAGATTTTGACATCTATGCGGGCAAGATTGCCATGGATGACCCAATAACAAAACATTCCAGATTTCCACTTTAACCTGACTTTCAGAACGTCAAAAATCTTCTATCCACTTTTCTTCTTGCGAAGACGCGCCACAGACTGATAAGAAATTAACAAATGTACGGCTATTTAGCATTTTAATAAATGGTGCAAGGTCATGTTCGAAATAGCCCAGCGCGTGTATGCCGACACATCGGTCTTTGGCGGCGCATTTGATGAAGATTTTTCAGATGCCAGCCGTCTCTTTCTGAAACAAGTAAAAAGCGGACGTTTTCATCTGATTTTATCCCCGATTATTGAGAAAGAGATGTTAGTCGCTCCGGTAAAAGTCAGGGAACTTTATCAGACTATATCCGAATATGGAGAGATGCTTCCCCTGAGCAAGGAGGCGCTCCGGCTTCAGGATGCCTATCTCAACGCCGGTATAGTTACGCAAAAATGGGCTGCGGATGTCCTGCATGTGGCTCATGCCACCGTTCATAATTGCCGCATGATCGTCAGCTGGAATTTTCGTCATATTGTCCATTACGATAAAATTGCGCTCTATAACGCCATCAATATTCAGGAAGGATACAGTCCCATAGGCATACACAGTCCGCAGGAGGTGATTGATTATGAAGAAAACGTTTGATTGTGTGGAGATGAAACGCAAAGGGGCGCTCAGGATATACGAAGAGACCAAAGACATGACCTTTGAGCAAAAGGCGGAATATTGGCGTAAACTCAGCGAGGAAGCCATAAAGAGTCATGCACGGAGGCAAAATCGGAAGATGACACCTTCCGCCAGATAAACCATCTCACGATTATATCAAAATATTCCCCGAATATAATAATAGGTGATTAGCTGAACTTTTGCACAAAATCACACAGATATTCACAGATGAAATATTCAAAATATATTATCTGCGCAATCTGCGTAATCTGTGGATAGTATTTACTTCTGGCGCATCACGCGATTTAGGGATATACACCCTCCGCGATACGCAATGCAACTTTTCAGATTAATATTTCTCCTTGACATGAAAGATTATTTAATCACAAATATCATTAATGAGCTGAATCGTGGCGGAAAAGGGGTGCGAAGCCCAGCGGACCTTCTATAATATCATGGGAAGACCAGCGTGTTATACAGAAAGAGGACGCTTGTCTAAGAGGATTTATACGGAACTATATATACATTAGTTGGCCGCCGGAGGGCGAAGGAGACGAAATGCTGAAAGTAGGTCACAATCTCGGCGAGTACATAGTCGAAAGGCCGATAAGCGTCGGCAAAACCGGACAGGCCGACGTCTATCTCGCGAGACGTGCAGATGGCACTGGTAGCCCAGTGGCCCTGAAAGTACTCGCCGAACACCTCAAGACCGATGATGACGCGCTCAGAAACTTCAGTGACGAGGCAGACGTACTCACGAAGCTTCACCATCCCGGTATTGTTCGCCTCGAATCCTTCGACACATCCCCTCCGACACCGTATATCGCTCAGGAATATGTGGAAGGCCAGTCCACAGCAGATTGGCTCAAAAGCTTCAGCGCCCCCGCTTCCATCGACGCCATTCTGGGAATTGCCCTTCAGGTTGCCGATGCCCTGCTCTACGCGCATGGGTTGACCTACTTCAAGATCGAGCAGACAGAGACAGGTGGTAAGTCATCGAGAAAACGTCAGGGCCTGATCCACAGGGACCTCAGCACAGACAACATCCTCATTACCAAGGATCAGAAGGCAAAGCTTATCGACTTTGGAATAGCAAAGGCTATTGGCATCACAACCGTGACAACCAGAAATACGAGTTTGGGAAAGGAATACTATGTAGCTCACGAGGTGGAGATAGGGGTCGGCCGGACATCCCTGCCCGCGGCGGACATCTACTCCTTCGGCGTCTGCCTCTACGAAATGGTAATGATGTACAGACCCGAAAAGCAACGGCTCGATGTTCTAAAACAGTTTCAAAGGAACCTGCATGCCCTCCATTTGGCATTCCCGGATGACGTTCCAGACCAGTTGAAGAAGCTCATAGTGCACTGCGTGCAGAGAGAGCCCCGTGACAGACCCAAAAGCATGAACGAGGTCAAGTTGGTGCTACTTGAACTCCAGTCAAAGTCCTTCGATGCTGAGGCGAGCAATAAGGAGATTCCTGTTGGCTTGGTAGCGTCCTCGAGAGCCTTGAGACTTGCCCGTGTTCTCGCTCTTCCCAGGGAGGAGACTGGGGGAGGCTTCATGAGGTTGGCCTTCAATGACAATGGCACACGCTTCTTTCTATTATGTGATGAATGCGCCAAGGTCTGTTCGTTCAACGAGAGTGGTGGCGAAAAACAGACCCGCCATGTGCCCCATGGGCAGCACCTTGCGGCGATTGCTGGCGGGAAAGATGACGAGGCGTTTGGCTTCTCGGTTGAAGGGGCCAATCTGTTGGTCGTAGATGCATCTGGTGAATGGCGTTCCCTGGTGCAGACTGTAGCCAGAGGATTACCGAAAGTGGTTCCGGACAATATTGCCTATTACAGCGGCAGTATTTACATGGGGGACTACACGACCAACCGCATATTTCGTATGTCCCTCGCGGATGGTCAGATCACTGGCGGGATTCCCGAGGGGTTAGTCACGCAACTCGGACCTTTTGGACTTGGCAATGACTCCTTGTTCTTCATCGACATGGCATCAAAGACGTTGTTCAGAACCGATCTTTCACTGCAGAATGTCCGGAAGATTTGCACAGAGCAGAGTTGGGGCTGGCCGACTTGGCTCGCTGCCGGAGACGCACTCCTGTTCATCGTTGACTCGCAGAACAAAAAAATATCGGTCCTAACCACGGATGGCGAAATGGTGGATCCGCGAGCATTGACTTGGAGCGCCAACCACGAAATCTCGCAAGTATCGTTTGCTCCACGCAGTTCGCAGATCGTCATCTTGGATTCCACCTCGCCCGGCCTCCTGTTCTTCGACGTCATGCCGGTCGATCCTGAATTACTGAGGTTGGCGAGAGCACTGCGTCTTCCCACGTCCGAGATAAGAGACTTCTCTTATGAGACCATCGAACAGATGATGCTCAATACGATTCACAAGTCTCCCGACAAGAGGGAAGCCGCGTTGCGAGCGATTACATGCATAGACAATTCTGCCGAGACGCGTAAAAAGGGTTTGCGGATCCAGGCTGTGCTATACAACTTCTTGCTAGAAAATGCCTCCCCTGTAGAACGGCCCAGCATACTGCGGAGGCTGTCCGGCACACTCGAGCAGATGGACGAGTGTGAAAAGGCAAAACAGGTTTGCCAGGAATATCTCAACGCCGCCAAAGGCTATGATCCGGACATACGCGACAGATATGGCAGACTTCTGGAGAAGGATCTGAGGTGGGAGGATATCAAGGAGTTCGAAGGGGTATTCCTTTCCCAGGCATACTTCGGAAGTCCCGATAATCGAGTTGCCTACTCCCGTTCGTACAACCGGGTCAGGAAGGCCTACGCGAATCTCGGTATTCCTTTACCGAAGAACTTCAACATACCCCCGACAGCGGAACTGATGAAGGCCAATGCCCTCCTCAACAATAGACAATATGATGAAGCCCGTGCCCTATTTAAAGAGATAATAGACAACGAGGGTTATACTCTCGTGAAAGGTGAAGATGCCATCGCTATCCTTGCCGGTTACGCTAAGAGCATCAAACACTCTATGCGGCTGCTCTCTCTAGAAGACTGGCAGGAGATACACCGAAGACTGTCCATTCTTGTTCGAGATTACTCACAGACACAAGGTTTCAAACCTGAGTTCACAAGGGACATGAGTGCGGCCGCAAGACAGATCGAAAAACTGAATGGTTTGATCCCAAGGGCTGAACATGAGCAATAATCCACAACCTGAACAATATGGGCATTTAAACCAAGTAGCAGGGAACGTTCTATGTATCCTGGTGTTATTTGAGATTCGCCGCGGAAAGAGAATCATCGAGATCAGTAAGAATGCTTTCCTTATCGGTAGAGACGAAGGGAAATGCGACGTTGTCCTTGACCCTCTCGACCGATCGGCATCCCGAGAACATTTCGCCGTGCAAAATCGATCCGGAACCCATTTTCTTACAAACTTGAGCAGCAATGGGACGCTTATCAACGGCGAGACGGTAGGCAGCAAGGGAAGACGCCTGTATCACGGAGACGTGATAGAAGCTGGCAATTCCGAAGTGACATTTCTCTTGCCGGGGCACGTCGGTAAGACAGTACAGCAACTCATTGATGACGGACGGCAGAGAGAGACGCTTGAGCCTGCATACTCCATTCAGTGCTATGCGTTAGCTTTGCGGGAACAGCCGGGTAACATTGAGTGTGCAGCGCGCCTGCTTGCTCTTCTGGCTCGCCATGACCGATATGAGGAGTTGGTCACGGGTGGGAACTACTTCGATCCAGAGAAAATGATGCAACTTGTGAATGATACGCGGATTGCGATTCCGCTCGCAAAAGCTTTTGTGAAGGTGGGCGATTTTTCTGCCGCCATGAATATTGTGAACCTTGCCGGCGGGCCCTCTGCTAACTGTGAAATGGAGAACCTTGCGAGAACAATTGAGGATCAGACGGCAGGCCGTTTGCTCAGGACGATCAGTGATGAGCCGGCAGAGTCGCCATTCTTCCAACGCGGTTCACTTAGGGTCTACGTCGATGAAAGAGCCGACTTTGGGGATTTCAGGTATGTCGAGCGGTACTATAAATACATCCGTCGCCAAATTGACCCACTCTTCGGTGGGCCTATAGGCGGCATTGCGGAATTCCACATCACAATTCGGGACCAGCTTTTTGCTCAGTCACTACCAGGCCAGTACGCTATCCTCGGCTATTACAGCCAAGCAAGCCGAAGGATTTTTATCAAGCCGCGCAGATGGGTGGAGAGGAATGCGAAGGACGAGAACTTCCATGTGGTTCTCTCGCATGAGTACGTTCATTTGAGGGTGCATGATGCTTGCAGCTCCGTACTGCCGCCAAAATGGTATGATGAGGGTTTGGCCCAGCTATTCACAGAGGAAGGACAGATCGCGGATTTTGTTTTACTTCGGAATGTTAGAACAAGATGTCATAATGTTATGAAGTTCACGGATGATTGCTTCTCACCTGCTCTTGGTGATCCCGCTTTAGCGTATCTGCAGAGTGCTGCAATGCTGCGGT
Source organism: Candidatus Sumerlaeota bacterium (assembly GCA_026398545.1). GTDB lineage: Bacteria > Sumerlaeota > Sumerlaeia > MWCT01 > MWCT01 > JAPLSR01. The sequence goes on from JAPLSR010000022.1 coordinate 7,729, forward strand.
ATCTGGCCAACAGATTCGGCAAAGAGGCGCTGGTATCCGTCCTACACACCATGGGCGAGAGCGGCATGAGTTTCGCCGAGGCGTTTGACGAGAATCTCCACATCTCTCTGAATGATCTCGATAGGGAATGGTGGACCCTAATCGGACCAGTAGGATGACTCGCGATCTCATACGTAAGAGCGGCGCCATTATCTTCACTCCAAGAATCGGAAGGGCGTATTTCGCGGCACTGCACGAGGTAAAAGAACTGAGGAAAGAAGGCGGCCAACAACCGCCTGAACCCTATCGTTGCTAGCGCCGAAGGGTTAGGCGGGACGTTCTGATTGTCAGTAAAGGTAATCCAGGTGTTGGTGCTATAGGTGTTATAATTTGCGATACAAATAATACTCTTCTTTATGAATTCTCAAAACATATCTGAAACTGCACAAATAATCAGGCAGAGTATAAGTCATTAATTAAAGGCATTGGTCTCTGTGCAAAGGGCAAGCCAAAAAGTGACCTGTATTTCAAAAAGAAATATGTTGCGTGAGATTTGCCATACGTTTCATTTTATAATTAATTCAAATGTGAGTGAGAACCATGCAAAATCCTGGAATTGCCATAATTATCGGGAGCAAATCGGATTGGCAAATTCAATGTGCATATGTGGAGGTAGTAAAACATGACGACTATCACGATTGCGTTGCCAGATGATCGTTTGCAGAAATTGCAGGAGATAGCTGTGCGTCTGCGGGTAGCCCCCGAAGAACTGGTCCGCATTAGCATCGAAGAGCTACTGACCCGCCCGGAAGAAGACTTTCGTCGCGCATTGGACTATGTGTTGGACAAGAATGCGGAACTCTATCGGCGGTTAGCATAGGGATTTGGGGGTCAGTCTCCCTAACTTATTCAACTTTATTTTTCTTTTGGAGTAATAATTTTAGTCCGAAAGAAATATGTTGCGTGAGATTTGCCATACGTTTCATTTTATAATTAATTCAAATGTGAGTGAGAACTATGCAAAAGCCCATGATTGCCATAATTATCGGGAGCAAGTCGGATTGGATGTTAGTGGAAAAGGCGCTGGCGGCAGTTGAGGAACTGGAACTTTCATGCACGGTTAAAATTGCCTCTGCGCACCGCTCGCCAAAAGCCGTGGAGGGCTGGGTTGCCGAGGCGGAACAGGCGGGCGTGAAGGTCTTTATCGCCATCGCCGGCATGACAGCCGCACTCCCGGGCGTTGTGGCGGCATACACACTCCTGCCCGTCATCGGTGTCCCCGTGGAGAGGGGAATACTTCGCGGGCAGGATGCGCTTTATTCCATCGCACAGATGCCTCCGGGGGTGCCGGTCGCCACGGTCGGCATAAACAACGTCCAGAATGCGCTCCTCCTTGCCGCAGAAATCATCGCCCTGCATGACCCCGAATTGAAAAAACGCCTCGAGGCATTCCGAAAAAACCGGGCGGATAAAATAGATGAGGAACAAGCGGAACTCTTAAGACGCTTCCCCCACCTCGCCCTGCATCCCCCGAAGGAGGAGGCGAAAGAACCTATTGAAGAGGAGAAAAAACGGATTGGTTTGCAAAAACCGCCCGAAGGGGGAGCCCCCAAAAAGAAACTTGTCCACGAGGTCGACCCGGATAATCCATCCCATGAGACTATTGAACGCGCCGCCGATACTATCCTCGACGGCGGAATAATCGCCATCCCCACAGACACGGTTTATGGTCTCGCCTGCGACTCCACAAATGCGCGCGCCGTGAAGAAACTTTATGAACTTAAAGGGCGCAACGATTCAAAGCCGATTGCAGTGCTGATTGACAGCATGCGCACCCTCTCTCAGCTCGTACAGCGCATCCCGAAGGATGTGGAGGAGATGCTGGAAGAGCTCTGGCCCGGCGCCCTGACGGTGGTTTTTCCCAAACCGGAAGCAATGCTCTCCGCCGTGTCGCCGGGGTCATCCATCGGTGTCAGGATTCCAGACTGCATCGTTGCCCTGAGCGTTATCAACATGCTGGCGCGACCGCTCGCCGTGACGAGCGCCAATCCCTCCGGTCAGCCGCCTGCCACAAACGCCGCCATGGTTGAGAAATATTTCGGTTCAGAGATTGATATGATTTTAGACAACGGTAAGACAGAGGCGGAGACAGTCTCCACCGTTCTCTCCGTTGTTGAGGAGCCTTACACCATTCTTCGCGAGGGCGCCCTCTCCTTTGAAACCCTCCGCAACTACCTGAAAAACCTGAGCAAGAAGTAACCAAACACGGATTCTTAGAACCCCGATGTTTCTAAATTTTCCGGTCAACTGTTGAGCGGAGTTCCACGTCCTGGATAAGGATAGTCTGCCCATCACGGCTTGGGGCATCCTGGGGGATTGAAAGCGTAAGGATATGTTTGCCGGGAGCAAGTTTGGGGAGCATTACATCCAATTGGACAAATTCGTTCCAATTTTTCCCACCTGCGAAGATTGCCTCCAGGGATTCCTGCTCATCCACCTTGATAAGAAGCGGTACCTTCTTGAGCGGACTCGCGAGGAGCAGCACACAGGTAAAAGTGCCCTCCATTCGGGTATTGCATTCCCACGACATCGACTCGCCCGGTCGTATGGCATAGTAGAACTGCGTCTGTGCATACTCATAATGGACGCCCAGCCGATTCTGATCGATTCCGCGGGCATCGGACACTGGCAGAACAACCAATTCACCCGGTTGCAGACGTTTGCGCCAGACAGTTTCGTAGCGAGCGCCCATTTCATTGAGAGGTTGGCGCGGGTTGGCGGCAAGCTCGGCGGCGAACCCGTCTATTGTTGCCTTGAGTTCCGCCGCTGACATTTGCACAGAGGGCATGAAGTCGGGACCCGTCGTATAGTGGAGGAGTTCGTCGAACATGTAGCGGGTTGCGACAGCCCAAGGGAAGCTCTGGGTGAGATTGAGCGTCGAAATGAAGAGCCCGCCCTTTCCCACCCGGAGTTCGACCATGTAACCCTTACTGCGACCTGTATGGAAGTTGTCGATGGTGCGAATGATTGGTTCTGTTCCGGGCGGGAAATCAGCAAGCCGAAGTGACTTTGCACGATAAATCATCGGCCAGAACTGGAGGTCGCAAAAGCCCTCGTGCGGGAAGCGAGATAACGCCGGATGTCGGTAGATAATCGTGCCGCTGTTGCCTTCGCGCCTGGGATTGTTGCTGCAGATGGTGAGCCAGTTGGTCAGCTTCTCATCCAGTTCGGGAAACACCGGCGGGGATTGGCGCCCGGGAAGAATGCGGGTAATGTGGAGACCGAAGATGCCTGCCTCCTCAGGCCATGGCCAGGTTTTGTCAGAGATAATCCAGAGACGACCACCCTTCTCAAGAAAGTCGTAGAATGCCCCCTGCCAGGAATCGGAGATAACCAGACCGCCGGTCTTCACCGCTGGCGTCCAATCTGTTTTCGTTATGCGGTTCAATCTCTTATAGGTGTCCATATAAACAGAGAGCCGATCGCGGGTGTCCCAGAGTGTGACGGAACGTTGTATCTCCGGGCTGGCGATCTTAGAAGGGAACGCCCAGAAGTACCACTCGTTGTTGATTAGGGACTTCGTGTCAGGCAGGACGGCTCGCAGGGTGAGTTTAGCCGCCGATGGGAGTTCGGGAATGACGACGGAGATTGTCCCGATTCTCGCCACATCCACCGGCTGAACCCGGACATCCTTGAACTCGCCGTGGGAGATGACCTGCGGACCATCCATCAACCACCAGCGGCACAAGGGGGTACTGAAAGGCTCCTCTCCATGGTGCGAAATCTCGATATCGACAGTCAACGTATCGCCGTAGTGAAAGCTTCGCTGATTCCACGTACAGAGCAAGACGGTTTCCCCGTTAGTCCGGAGAAACTCTTCGCATGTCACATTTTTCGGGTCGGCGAAATCGTCCACGACACCTGAGACATAATTGCCACAGTCGACGAAGCGCAACATGCTATAACCGTCGAGTTCGGGGAATTTTCGCGCCTCTTCGAGCATTTCCTTCCGACAGAGTGCCTGGATGCGCTCTGTGTTTCTCACACAAAGCGGAAGGAGATGCTCCAGGCCATTCTTGCGGGCATTCTCCACCGCCACCTGAATCCAGTCGGGCGTTTTGGCATATTTGCCCGCGAGCTCCGGGTTCGGATACGAGGCAATGAGAGGATACTCATGTGCGATGATCGGGAACCGGTCGCTTCTTCCCTTTCTATTGCCTCGAAGATAGAGCATGAAATCCTCACGAGCGAACTCTGCTACGTGCTCATACTCCCCGATGGGTCGCTCGATGAGGTCGTATTTCCCGAAATCATCGTTGAACGGATTGCTTCCTGAGCGGTTGAGCACGAAGGTTTCCGGGTCCATTTCCTTGGCTGTGTCGTAGAGGGTATCGAGGCATTTCACGAGTCCCGGGTCGTTGAGATAGATCTCGTTGCCCATGCTATAAATGAAGGCGGATGGATGACGCCGCGCCATTCTTATCATAGTGCGCCATTCCTCCCTTGCCTTTTGAAACCTTTCCGATTTGGGGTCATTTCCGATAGCTGTTCCCCCGATCTCCATTTGAATGAACAAACCAACCTCATCCGCGATGTCCATGTAGGTATCGCTTGGGACGTGCGTGTGATGTCGAATCGCATTGAACCCGAAACGGCGTGTCTGAAGGAGCCTTTTGCGGATTTCCTCGTGCGACAGGTCGTCGCAACCGCATCCGCCCTCACCGCCGCACGCTCGGACATAGAAAGGTTTCCCGTTGACAAAGAACCGCGCATTACGGGTTTCAAGTTTCCGTATGCCGAAGCGCTGGTAAATCGATGCAATGCAGGCACCGTCCCCATCCGTGAAGGTCATGCGGAGATGATAGAGATTCGGATTCTTGGGACTCCACGGAACAGCGGAATCGACCGCTGACTCGATCGAGGTGTAGTTCCCCTTCGGTGGCAGGGTGAAGGGAAACGTCCCGGCATTCTGAACCGTGCCGTCCGGATGTTCGATCTCAATACTGACACTTGTGTTCCGAAGCGCCTCTGCCTTTGTGTCGTTGAGCCAGACACGGATCTGGATGCGCCCCATTTCGGCATCTGAGAGGACAAAGACATCCTGAATTGGTTCCTCCCACTGATGAAGGGCATAAATTGTCTTGGGGAGCAGGGCGAATATGAAGACTATTCCAAGTAACCATTTGCGACCCACAATGCTCATATCTCGACCTCCACAATCTCTGCATGAAATTATCTAAGGATGTTGGTTTTTATTCTCGTTTGCGGGGAGACGTCCTTTTACGACGCTGACGAGTTTGCCGCATCCCTGCAGTAGCGGGTCGCAACCGGGGATGCCATATCGTCTTTCATATTCATCAGCGGTTTTTTCCACCTCCGCGGGGGTCATCTTTTCATGATTCAGGGCGATGGCAATTATGGGGGCGGGTGTAAGCTCTCGCAGGATTGCCATTTCCCGCTCAATGCCCGCCAGCCTCAAACCCGGAAAGCCATCATAATATTCCCGCATCGGGGAGTGCTGAAGGATTATTGCATCGGGGCGACAGGCGGCAAGTATCTCAAATCCACCCGGATAGGCAGGATGGGTGAGACAACCCTGTCCCTCAATGAGAATCGCCTCAGGGTGCAGGTCGTTCCATGCCTGCCAGACTATATGCTCCAGCTCCCCCGTCACAAAATCATTCACGATGGAATCCATCACGATGCAATGCGGGACGCCCTGCATCCATGCGGTCTGACCTGTTCCCACGATGGCGCTTTTCACCCCTGCCTCAAGGAGCGCCCTGTTCAGGAGGATGGCGGTGGTGCGCTTGCCTATGGCGGAATCCGTGCCAAGGAGCGCCACCTTGAGCGCCCTGACATCCATAATCTTCCCGGTCCAGAAGTGGAGATGCTCACGCGAGGGCGGTCTGCGGACATCCCTGATTGTTGCGCCTCCAACCTGCGCGGCGCTCTTAAATTCCGGGTCATCGCCGAGGAAGTTGTGAAGACCACTATCCACATTGATGCCGAGTCGCAAGGCATGCGCCACCGCCGGTCTGGCGGCATCCGGCAGACGCCCCCCATCCGGCGCAATCCCGATTACGAAATAGCGCGGTTTTTCGGGAAGGGCGGCGATGGCATCCTCGAGGGAGGCGAAAATCGGCACACCGCAGGGGTGTCCGTCAAGCGCCTCACCTGCATCCTTTCCGGCACACAACGAATCAATTACTCCGCGCACGAGGTAGCGTTCTGTGAAGCGCACCAGCCCGTTAGCCGTCTTGCCTGTCGGTGTTGAGAATGCCCCCTCGCAGAAAATAAGCGCCGTTCCGTCCATGAATAAGACCTTTTACCGGTATCTCCTAATCATGCATTAAGATTGCTATTCCACATTCTGCAACTGCTCCCGGATTTTTTCGAGGGTGTTTTTCATGGCAAGGACGCAATTTGCGAGGTCGGTATCATGGGATTTGCTCCCCAGGGTATTGACCTCCCGCAGGAGTTCCTGAGAGAGGAATTCGAGGGGACGACCGGCAGGCTCCTCTGAATCCGTGGTAAGGAGCTGGCGGAATGTGGCGGTATGGGATTGCAGACGTGCGAGTTCCTCAGAGATATCCGACCTGTCGGCAAAGAGCAGGACTTCCGCCTCAAGGCGTGCGGGCTCAATAGGAACGGGCGTTGTCTGATTGAACTCCTCAATTTTTTTCAGGAGGCGCTGGCGGAATTTCTCAAGCACCTCGCCCTTCCGCCCCTCAATTTCCCGCCTCTCTCCATCCAATTCATCGATGAGTTTCATGAGCACATCCGAGAGACGCCGCCCCTCCTTTTCCCTGGAGCGCTGGAGGTCGGCAAGCGCCTTCTTCACCCCCTTTTTCACCTCATTCAAAAGTTTTTCCTCATCGATAGCGGCTGGGGTTTCCACATAAAGTCCGGATATTTTCAGGAGGTCGCCGAGCCTCAGGTTTTCCCTGATGCGGAGGTGTTTTCTTACCGACTGAAGATTGTGATATAATTTTTCCAGGATGGGGAGATTAATCGTGAGAGAGGGGAGCGTTCCTTCCTTTTGCGCCCAGCGGATGGCGAGGTCCACCCGCCCGCGCCTGACCTTTCCAGCAATAAACTCCCTGAGGGATGTTTCCATTTTTGCAAGTCCCTGCGGAAGGCGGAAGGAATAATCCAGAAAGCGGTTATTCACCGTCCGGACTTCCACAGAGAAAATCCCCAAATCCCCCTCAAGCAGGGCGGCACCAAAACCTGTCATGCTATAAAGCATTTTCGTCACCGGTTAGAAGTTTTTTATTGAACATCTTATGTGTTCTAAGATACAAAATCATTTGTAATGTAACAGGAAGGTGTATTGCAAGAAGAAGTAGAGAAGTCTAAAATGGAAAAACGCCCATTAGACAGGGATAAAGGTTTATTCAAAAAAAAAGAAGAGAAGAAACCACTCTCGCGTAACCCCAACCGGAGTCCACTCAGCGAGGTAAGTTCCGTGGAGCTCGATAATATCTTTTTCCCCGAGGAGAAAAAGGGGCAACCTCCCGCCGGTTCCACTCCACGCATACCGCGGATAAGTCTCGAGGACGCCACGCCCATTCCACTTGAAAAAGAACCGCCTCAGAAAACGCATATCCCCTCGCCGGGGCAATGGCAAAAGACGCAGGAGGTTTCTTTCAGACCGCCCAAGGCACCTCAACCTCAGATGCCGCCAAAGGAGGGAGCCCGCCGTGTTGCGCCAAAGTCACAACCCTCCGCTTCCGCCCCCTCGCCGGCAGAGATAACCAGTTTTTTTGTCCCTGCTGACCGTATTGATGCAAGGGGAAATATCATCCCGGTTGAGCCTCCTCCCGAGGAGACCGACAACGGGATAGGGCACGGGATGCGCAAAAAACCTGGACCTCTTTACACGGTCATGCTGGCATTCGGGCGGCGCATCCATTTTACCAAAACGATTAATCTATTTTCCGAATTTCTGGGAATCACGAAGGAGGAGGCGGAGCGTCGCATCCGTTTCGGCAAAGGCATCCTTTTTGAAAACGTGGACGCCGCCACGGCAAGGGATTTGCAGGCACAATTCACAAATATCTCCCAGGGCGTGCGCATCGTAAGGGAAAATGCCCTTGCCCGGATTCCCGAACCGCAGGAGGTGCTGGTCTGGCTTTTTTCTCGCAGGCATTTTCAGGTAACGACAAACCATGAAAAATTGGTTCTCCCGTGGGATAATATCCAGTTGGCTGTGGCGGGTGGCGTCCGACTCCATGAGACAGGGCACTCCCACAAAAAAGTCCTGGATCTGATACTTTCCGAACCTCACATACGCCTGCGGGTGTGGGATGCGACATTTAATTACAGGGCGTCCGGTGTTCCGTTTGATTCCCTTGGTGAGGTGAATTTTCTCAACCTGATAAAGGTTCTTGTGCGTTTTATTAAGAAGGCGCATTTCAGCCCCACGCTGAAAGAGATGATTGACATGAATCTTGCCGACCCGCGATACTTTGAAAGTTTGGATGAGTTTGAGAATTACACCCGTTGGCTTTATCTTACATTTTATGGCGAACCGCTGAGGTTATGAGAGAAGGACAAATTTTAATATTCAATTATAAAGGATTTTGAAATGGCATCCTTATATGTTTTTTCCATTATTGGTTTCCTGGTGGGATGGTTATTCACCCTTAATGCTTTCATTATTGGTTTCCCGGCGGGATGGTTATTCACCCTTATTTCCATCCAGATTGCCTGGCGGTTCAGGGTTCATGACCGCCCGGGGGCGCGCAGTTCCCACATTGTCCCCACCCCTCGGTCTTCTGGATGACCTGCAAGGCATGAATGCCGTTTTTAAACTGGTTCTGCAGGGAGTTGGCGCCGCCTTTCCAGTTTTGCTGGGAATGAGGATTCGCTCCCTTGTCCATTTTGCCGGCATTGTGCCATCACCCATTCTGGGGAGTGTTCTTGCCTTCGTTTGGATTCTACTCGTCATAAATGCTTACAATTTCATGGACGGGATGGATGGGAAGGCGGGAAGCTTTGCGATGGTGGTTTCGCTTTTTCTTGTTATTATCATGAAGGGACAGCCCGGGGACCCTGTGAAAATCCTGTTACTCCTCCTTGCAGGCGCATCAGGCGGATTTCTGATATACAATCTCACCCCATCGGTAACATTCATGGGGGATTGCGGAAGCCAGTTCGTCGGGTTCATCCTTGCAGTCATTACTCTGCACCTGCATTCGGAAGACCCCGTCCGCTTTCCCTTCGGGATATTTGTCATTCTCCTTCTGCCCTTCCTGTATGATGTTCTTTACACCATAGGGCGGCGGGTGTTGCGCGGGGAGAACATACTCAAGGCGCACAGGTCGCACCTTTATCAGAGATTACTCATTGCGGGGTGGAGTCATCCGGCGGTTTTGCGTCTGACATTTATGACATATCTCTTGTGCGGGCTATGCGCCCTTGGATTTGCAAGGACACGCCTGACAGGCGAACGCATTGCATACGGCATGGTTGCCCTTTTGATAATGATTGTTTACTCTATTTTTGTGCGTCTGGTTGAAAAAAGAAAAGTATAAATAGCGGGCGACATGCCTGTCATCCGGGTTTGTGCGTATCCGCTCAAACGCTTATATCTCTCAACAAGGAATTCCTGACTGTTTCGTTATTTTGAGGTCTGTTCGATGGAAAGTCCCAATTCCTTGAAGTAAATACCGGTGGACTGGTCGAGTTCGGTAATAATTTCCCAAAAGTCGCCAATGACTTCGGTCAGATTAATCTGAGTATCAAGAAGGCTCTTCCGCGCGGCGATGAGATTGTCCATGGTTTCCTTTCCTTCGAGGTAAGCCACCCGTTTCTGCTCAAAAATACCCTTTCGGGAGGACATACTTGCCCGGAGTTCATCCGCCTGCTGGCGCAGGCTTTTTGCACTGGCATGTATGCGGTCAATCAGGTTGTATAGTTCCTCTTCCCGGCGGGCAATCTTGGAATTATATTTGTTAATCTCAGCCTCTGCGCGCTTGAGCGAAATCTTGAGATAGGTGGGGTCAATCAGGCGGATATCCAGTCCCACCCCGACATTATATCCCGATTTTGCCTCGTAATTCTGTTCCCCAGTAAAGTCGTATGAACCTTCAATTCGTCCGAATATGTCCCATTTCCCCTTGCGGGCAAGATTCCTTTTCAGCTCGGAATTTTTCAAGGCAAGTGCCAGAACGCGAATCTCGGCGTCATTCTGCTTTGCTTCCTGAATCACTTGTTCTATGGTTTGCGAAAGATAGGTTTGTCCATAAATCTTCTCGGCATAAAGATTGATTCGCTCAATTCCAGCCAGGTTAATATGGTGAATACCGATTTGGTCCTGTAATAGAATCCTATAGGTATTAACATTACCCTCATTTTTCGTTATCTCGGATTGAACGAATTTAATCTCATTGTCGACCATGCGGCGGTCGGAGTCTTTAAAGGTCACATGTTTCTGCGCAAGAAGATTTTGATAATCCTTCAGCGCCTCCCTGTCCAAATCCAATCGCTCCAGCATGACCTGAAGCCAGAAATAGTTCTCCTGCGCATCGCGAATTGTGTCCCTTACTGCGTTCACGTAACTCAGGCGGGCGTTGAAAACCTCATTTTCTTCAAACGTGCGGTCGGTGATTCTGCGTAGTGTTGTATATGAACTGAACAAGGGAAAACGGTATTCTGCCTCCGCAAATGGATAATGGCCGGTTCCGTCATCCCCCGTTTCGCCACGGTATCCCAGTCCGCCAAATATCTCCGAACCGTCAAAAAACTCTTTCTTCATACCCACACGGGTATTGTATTTATAATTGGTGGACTTGTTATGACCGTTTTCGTCAGAAGGATATTTCCGGGTGTCTCTCGTGGCAGAGTTGTTCATGATAAAGGGTGTGAACTCGCTAAGCCCCCGTTCAAACTGTTTGAAGGCATATTCTGCTGACTCAAGGTCATATTTCGCCGCAACGATATTCTTATTGTTATCGTATGTGATGCGAATGATGGAAGAGGCTGAAACAAGCGGCAGGCTTTTTGTCGTGAGGTTGTCCTTCTCGTTGGACTTGTTAGAGACGTTCTCAGCCCTGACCTCGGGATAAAGCAGGAACAAGGTTAGAACCCCAAAAAATTTGAATAGCGCTCTTAAATTAATATTATTCATCTATGCTTTAACTTTGAATAGAGTAAAAAAACTCCACAAGGAATTTCTTTTGCGAACGAACACAGTAAATATTTAAGGATATAAAACAAATGTTCAATCCCATAATATTCATTAAAAAACGATTAAAACCGAATACCAGGATGAAATTTCGATTACGATTGTCCGACTCGGCGGACGCCTCCAATTCCCAGTTTAGGAATTCCTGGCTAAAAATGGGGGTAAAATTAAGCTTGCGCAGACATCCTGAACACACCTATTTTTAAACAGTTATTAATACATTGGACCATAAATGAAGGAGGTTGTCCATGATCTGGAATCCAGAGGCGGAAACCATGCCGGTTGAAGAAAGGAAAGAACTCCAACTTGAACGGTTGAAACAACAGGTCAAATATGTGTATGAAAAACAGCCCGCCTACCGCGCCAAGATGGATAAGGTGGGCATCAAACCCTCGGATATCAAATCCCTTGACGACCTGCGCAAACTCCCCTTCCTCACCAAGGCGGACATGAGAGACAACTACCCTTATGGACTTTTTACAGTGCCTCTGAAGGAGACGGTCCGTGTCCATTCCTCCAGCGGAACCACAGGCAAGCCCACCGCGGTGGGATATACGAGGGAGGATATTGATGTCTGGGCGGAGGTCATGGCACGCGCGCTCGCCTGCGGAGGCGCCACCCCGGAGTCCGTCATCCAGAATGCTTACGGCTATGGGATGTTCACTGGCGGTCTGGGCATTCATTGCGGCGCAGAGAAGATGGGATGCACTGTCCTGCCAGCCTCCAGCGGACAGACCAAGCGCCAGCTTATCTATCTGCAGGACTTCGGCACCACCATGATTACATGCACGCCATCCTACTGTCTCCACCTTGGCGAGGCGGGCGCCGAGGAGGGGGTCGATTTCAAATCCCTGCCGCTCAAGTATGGCGTGCTTGGCGCTGAACCATGGTCTGAGGTCATGCGGGAAAAGATTGAACAAAGCGTCAACATTATCGCCACAGATATCTATGGACTTTCTGAAATCATTGGACCCGGCGTCGCAAATGAATGCTTAGAGCAGAAAGGTATGCATATCTTTGATGACCATTTCCTGCCGGAGGTTATCGACCCTGAAACGGGCGAGCCTCTCCCGCCGGGACAGGAGGGCGAACTTATTATCACCACACTCACCAAGGTTTGCTTTCCCGCCATCCGTTTCCGCACACGGGATATCACATCCTTGCTCGATGGACCCTGCCCCTGCGGCCGCACCCACATCCGCATGAGCCGCATTACCGGTCGCACCGATGACATGCTGATTATCCGCGGTGTCAATGTCTTCCCCAGCCAGATTGAAAGCGTCCTCCTTGAGGTGGAGGGCGTGGAACCGCATTACCTCATTTATTTGCGGCGTGAAGGGGCGTTAGACGATATGGAGATACATGTGGAAGTCAGTGAAAAAGTTTTTTCTGATGAGGTGAGAAAACTGGAAAAGCTGGAAAAGAAGATACAGGAAGAGATTCAAGGCGTCCTGGGTCTGAGCGCCCGCATCAAGCTGGTTGAGCCCAGGAGCATTGAGCGCAGCATGGGCAAGGCTAAAAGGGTGATTGATGAACGTAAAATCTGATAAAAGGGAGGAAAAGGGAAAATGAAAGTTCAGCAGATTTCCATCTTTCTTGAGAATAAATCGGGTCGTCTTGCGGAGATTGCCAATATCCTCGCCAACGCTGTGGTCAATATCCGCGCCGCCTCTCTCGCGGACACAAGCGATTTCGGCGTGGTGCGCCTTATCGTTGATGATGTGGACAAGGCGGTTGCAGCCCTTCATGATGAGGGCATCACAGCGGTCAAGACAGATGTTATCGTTGTGGAGACCTCCGACCGTCCGGGTGGGCTTGCAAAAGTCCTCAATGTCATCAGTCACAAGAACCTGAATGTGGAATATCTTTATTCTGTCGGCACACGGGGCGACAAGGCATTCATCGTTCTCCGCTTTGATGAACCCGACAGGGCGATTCAGGAGATGCGGGCATCTGACATAAAAATCATCAGCCGTGACGAGTTGAAGTCGCAGGATCTTGCATGAGACCCGTTATCATGAGATGAGCCAATGCGAAGGAGAGGATGAGCGATGGCTGTCGCCGGCAGGCGGGGTGAGGGTGTCCGTTCGGATTGCTGGATGTCCCTTGAACTACAGGATTCCGGCGGTCTGGACATCTTTCTGAAAAGCAAGGTCGCCTCCATGTATGGAGAGGCAATAATGCGTCTCTGTCGGGAGGGGCTTTCCCTTTTCGGCATTGAGCATGCCCGCCTCGAGATTGGTGATTCCGGCGCGCTCCCTTTCACACTCTCCGCCCGACTGGAGACCGTGGTCAAGCGGACAAAAGCCGGCGTCACAAAAGAGCTCCTGCCGGAGATGTGTCAGGAGTCCCTGTATCAGAGCCCCCGCGAGAGATTTCGCCGTTCCCGCCTTTATCTCCCCGGCAATGAACCCAAGTTCATGGTCAATGCGGGGCTTCACAAGCCGGATGGCATCATACTTGACCTTGAGGATTCCGTTGCGCCTTTGGAAAAGGACGCCGCGAGGTTTCTTGTGCGGAATGCCTTGCGCCAGGTTAACTTTTACGGGGCGGAGCGCATGGTGCGCATCAATCAACTCCCCGCAGGACTTGAGGACCTCAAATTCGTCATCCCGCATAATGTCCACGTAATTCTGATACCCAAGTGTGAAAGCGCAGAGCAGGTGAGGGAGGTGGATGCCGCCGTATCGAGCCTTGCCGGCGATGCGGGTGCGGCTGTTCATGTGTATCTCATGCCCATTATAGAGAGCGCAATGGGGGCGCTCAGGGCGTATGAAATTGCGTCAGCAAGTCCCCGCAATGTCGCACTCACGATTGGACTTGAGGACTACACGGCGGATATTGGCGCGGCGCGCACCGTGGAAGGGCGGGAGAGTTTCTGGGCGAGGTGTCAGGTGGTTAATGCGGCGCGGGCGGCGGGAATTCAGCCCATCGATTCCGTCTTTTCAGATGTTGCGGACGAGGCAGGACTGATGCAGAGCATCCTTGAGGCAAAGTCGCTCGGCTTTGAGGGCAAGGGATGCATCCATCCGCGCCAGATTGCCGTGATTCACAAGGGATTCGCCCCGACGGATGCTGAGATAGAAAAGGCAAAAAAGATTATTACCGCATTTGAAGAGGCAAAAGCGAGGGGTTCCGCCGTAACAGTCGTTGGCAGTAAGATGATAGACCCGCCGGTTGTCAAACGTGCCCAGCGAATCCTCCAACTCGCAACGGCGGATAAGGTATAATAACCCATATCATTAATAAGAATATCTCACGAAGAGAACCGCCGCGAATTGTAATCCGCTCTCCACCATTCCTTCTCACAAATAACTTGCACTTGACGCACCAGCTACAATATCAATACACATAACTATAAGGCAATTAACAGAATTGTAAATATTACTTATGGACATTCTAAAACAGATTGACTATTGGCAGAGAGGCTCCGTGGAGGACATGGAGATTGCGGAGGAATTACTCGCAAGCAGAAGATTTCGTTATGCCCTTTTTTTCGCGCACCTATCTCTTGAAAAGATGCTGAAAGCCCATGTTATCCGCGCCACATCAAAAACTCCTCCAAAGATTCACAATCTTGTGAGACTTGCTGAAATGACAGAGCTGGAGATCACTGATGAAAAGATGGAATGGTTGCGGGCTTTCAATGTTTATCAGTTGGAAGGACGCTACCCGGGAGATACACAGATAATCATCTCTGAAGAAACCGCCCGAAGAGATATATCCCTTGCAGGGGAGATAGTTGAATGGTTGAAAGCACAGTTATCACAGCCATAAAAAGATATCTTGCTGCTCTTCCCGATTATGGGATTCATGCACGCAAGGCTGTTCTATTCGGTTCTTTTGCGCGGGGTAAAAATCACGAATGGAGCGATATTGACCTACTTGTGATCGCCCCTGAATTTGACACCTCCCTGACGATTGAGACAGTTAAGAAGCTTTGGTTGGCGACTGCCAAAGCCGATAATAGGATTGAGCCGATACCCTGTGGCGAGCATGAATGGGAAATGGATAGTGGTCGCCCCGTCCTCGAAATCGCCCATCAGGAGGGTATCATCATCACCCATGGTGAACATGGCGGCTTTCTTTCTAATGAAGATGAATGATTCATGGGTGTAATGCTCTCAATCCGAATCCGGTTACTACTTACTCACAAACAGCGGCAGGGCGGCGTAAAAGGCGCAGGCGGTGCGCAAATCTTCAATCGGGCATTTATCCTGATTTGTATGGGCGAAGCGTTCCTCGCCGGGACCGAAGCCGATGGTGGAAATGCCAAGCCGTCCCATGCTGGAAACTCCGTTGGTGCTGAAGGTCCATTTGCCAATCTTCGGCTCGCAACCGAATAGTGCGAGATATGCCCCCCTTGCATCCTGAACCAGCCGATGTTCCTCGGGCAGAACCCATGTGGGATAATATTTCTCCACATCAAGCACCTTGCCGGTATAGGAAGGCTCGGCGAATCTGAGGACTTTTACACCGGCATCACTTGCGGATGAGAGTTCCCTTATCTGCCGGAGCGCCAATTCCCTGTCCTCGCCTGTAGTCAACCTCCGGTCCAGATAGATGCGGCAGGCATAAGGTATACAGTTGATGGAGTCCGTGTCGCACTCAACTTTTGTCACGGCAATGGTTCCCTTTCCGAGGAAGGGGTCATCCTTCAGGTTGACATTCAGCGCCTCAACCTCCTTGATGATGGGCGCCATTTTGTAGATGGCGTTATCGCCGCGTTCCGGCGCGGAGGCATGGGATGAAATGCCCGCTGTGGAAACCATAATTTCCATGCGACCCCTGTGACCCCTGTAAATTGCGCATCCGGTGCATTCCCCAAGAACCACGGCATCCACCTTTTCCTTTATGGAGTGCTGAATGGCGTGACCGAGGGCAAGCCCGTCGCATGCCTCCTCCTGAACACTCCCGACAATATAAACGGTGCAGGGGAAATTCCCGCCGACCAGTTCTTTCAAGACCTTCAGTCCGTAAATTTGCACAACCGGCGCCGCCTTGTTATCCGATGCCCCGCGTCCACAGACATAACCATCCTCCACCTTTCCCTTGAACGGGTCAAATGACCAGGCAGAGAGGTCTGCAACGCCAACAGTGTCAATGTGGCCATCAAAGACGAGCCGTGGCGAGCCTTTTCCAATGCGCCCGATGACCGAACCATAATCGTCAATAAATGCCTCATCAAAGCCAATCCTGTCCATCTCCTCCCTGATGCGGAGTGCGACATCCCTCTCCCGCCCGCTTGGAGATGGCAGGGCAATCAGGTCGCGGAGAAAACCAACCATTGCTTCAGTTTCATCCTCCGCCTTTTTTCTGAGAAGGGAAAAATCCAAAGACCCCTTTTTTATTTGCATTTCCATCTTCCCTTTCTTCATAGTTAAGGAAATCTTGTGTTTCAATTTGGCGGTTAAATGCAAGTCTTTTCGGAGAAGTTCAACCCTGCAAAAGATGTGAGAGACATAAATATAATTTTCGTTGATTTCTTATCTTGCGGTTCTGTATAAGAAGGTATCAAAATAATTGAGAACTCGCTTTGGGGGTTAATAACCGCCAATGGTACTTTTATATTCCACTCTCAAAGGTGCAGGATACAATGCCACCCCAACGGGGACAATCTCTCTACAGCATGACAAGATTTCCCCGGACATTTTCGGGGAGATGTATCTTACAGCTATTTCTGCCGGGAAGCCGGAGGAGCCGGTGCCAGTCAGGGTGCGGCTTATTCGCCGAGAGGTGGATGACAGCTATTTCATTGCCGAATCCCCCCTGCTGTCAGTTGACGGGCGGATTGTAACCATTTCCAATTCCGACTATCTCCATTTGCAGATTCGCCTCAAAATACTTAATCGGGGAGCGGAAGGCGCTTACAGTCTTGCTGTGCGTTTCCGTGCCCCGGCAAAGGGCGAACCACGTTTCATGATTCCGGGAATCTTCTATAAACATAACCGCCCGGCGGGATGCATCGGGAGATATCCCGCCTTTTCCCTGAATCCGGAAGGGGCAAGTGACCCCTATATTTCCAACTACTGGGCATTTCGCTCTGACCGCTCCTCCGAGCCCGTCGTCTTTGCATGGCAGGATGATTATCATTTTGCGCTTGCCACCCCTGCCTCCTTTGCCAAAGGGATGAGCGGTCTTTTCTTCAGCGCCGATGGCGAGACGATTGAGATTGGCTTGAATTATCCTTATAGCGAGGAACCGCTCAAATATTCTCCGTGCTCTGGAACGGACATCACACCTGAGCACACATTTTTCCACCTGAAAAGGAACGAGGAATTTTCCGTCACGTTTGACTTTGCCATTGGAAAGCGAGACCTCCATTTCTATGCGCCCTTTTTGAGGTTCCTCTATGAGCGCGAGCGAAAAGATATGACCACGCACCCATGGGTCAGTGCGGATGTCGCTCGCTTCCTCCTCTCCGAGGGTTTATATCGCTGGCATTATGATGACGAGGAGGGAACTCTCTGGGAAACCGCCGCCTTTGACAGATATTTCGGCAAGAAGGACGGATATTTTGACCGTCTATGCATGCATGTTTCCTGGTTGAGCGGGGTGCCGACTGCCATGGCACTCCTCTGGCAGGGACGTCTGAGCAAAAATGACAACTATATCCGTGCCGCTATTCGCGTGCTGGATAAAATTGCCTCCGGCATCGCACCGGCGGGGACATTTTATCCCTGCTGGGTTTCCGGCAGGGGGTGGGCATGTGGCTGGGACCCCACCGAAAACCAGATACAGGCTCGGACGGTTGCCGAAGCGACCTTTTTCCTTCTCCGCGCTATCCGCCTCGAATGCAAATACGGTCAAACACATCCCAACTGGGTTGAGGCGCTGAAAAAGAGCCTTGAATTTGCCGTCAGGATTCAGCGCGAGGACGGGAGTTTTGGCTCCTATTACGACATCTTCAAGGGAGAAGTGACCGATTGGGACGGTGCAGGTGGTCTCTTATGGATAGCCCCACTCATTGGCGCCTATGTCTTTTTTGGTGACGTGCGCTATCGTCAGGCGGCTCTCAAAGCCGGCGCTTATTACGCCCGCTTCATTGAGGATGAATTCATCTATGGCGCACCGGAGGATGCCCATCTCACACCTACATCCGAGGATGGCTATAACGCCCTCATCAGCTATTTGCTCCTTGGCGAGATTGCGCGCGATGAGCGGTGGATTCATCTGGCGCGCAAGGCTGCCGACTGGCTCCTCACATTCCGCTTCTGTTACAACCTGCTCCTGCCGCAGAATACAATCCTCTCAACCTATGATTTTCACACAATGGGCGGGGATGTCTCTTCTCCACTGAACCAGCATCTACATTTTTATGGTCTGGTCTGCCATCCTGAACTCATGCGGCTCGGAAAACACCTTGAGGACAATTACTATATTGAACGGGCGCGGGAACATCTAGAATTTTGCCATCAATTCATTGCGCGGGGGGATGGGGATTTCGGCGCACGGGTGGGGATGGTGCCGGAGCAGTTCTATTATACAGAATGGCGTCAGCCTGCGGGACATGTAATGCCGCTTTCCCATGCCTGGTGCGCGGGGCTTATCCTGTATGCCGACCTCTGGGAAAAGGAAACGCTGGGCGAGAGCACACTTCGTCTTGAAGAGAAGACCCATCCCATGCTTGCGGATATAATCACTCCAAAGCCCCTCACTCCCACCCCTGCGGAGGAGATTCCCCCCTCGGAAAGGGACACAATTTACGACCTCTGATAAAAGGTAGCATGATTAAAGAATCCCCAAGGCAGGTCATCATTGACACTGTCAGCTTTCAGCGTCCGGCGCGACTGGCAAGGGATTTGTGGGTTCTTCCAGCCGCGGGTAAGAAGTTTGAAAAGGAACTTAACGCCCTACAGAAAAAATATCCCTCCGATTTCGCCCCTGACGGATTTGAAGACCCCGCAGGGGGCTTACGTCTTTATGAGCCCGGGACATTCATCGACCCCTGGGGATGCGGATGGGAAAATCACACATGGGGACTTCTGGGGCAGGTAAGGCATTTCCCACTGAATGACTGGAATAACCTGAAACACTACCATGCCCCCCTTCATCTTATCGGCAGGGGATTTGAGAGCGTCCGTGAAACCCTTGCCGCTTCAGGCGATAAATTCCACTTGGGAGTTATACCGTCCCTCTTTCACCGCATGTGCTGGCTCCGCGAACCCTCGCTCATCTTCATGGACTTTTATACCAATCCGGAGGAGCTCAAGACCCTCCGCGACATTGTCCATGATTATAATATGCGCCATCTGAAGGAACTCTTGAAATACAGACATGAGTGCATCTTCATCGGGGACGATTGGGGCACACAGTCCCAGCTCTTCATCCGTCCGGAGATGTGGCGGGAGTATTTCAAACCGTGCTATGCGGAATATTTCAGTCTGGCGCGGGATGCGGGAAAACACATCTTCTTCCACAGTGACGGTTACATAATAGACATCGTTGAAGACCTGCTCGAAATCGGCGTTCAGGCGCTCAACTGCCAGGTTGCCTGCATGGGCGTTGAGGAGCTGGGTCGGCGGTTCGCCGGACGCCTCTGCTTCTGGGGAGAGCTGGACAGGCAGCGCCTTCTGCCGAGAGGGACGCCTGAGGAGATTCTGGAAGCGGCACGGCAAAATCTGCGGCATCTCGCCACGCCTGACGGGGGTTATATCATGCAGGCAGAGGTCAATGCAGATGTGCCTCTTGAAAACCTCGTGGCTGTCTTTCAGACTTACGAACTCATCCTGTAAAGCAATACTATGGAATAGATACAATCAATAGATTACGCATCCGCCTGAGGCGGATGTGAAACTCTGCGAAATCTGTTGATTATAGAATTCAAGCATCTCCCGAAATCGTGTTGTTATTATTTGGTTAAAAATGTTATTGACACAGAATAGGTTAAAAACTGTAAAATTATCTTGAAAACGAAATGAGACAAATATCTTATACAGCATGTATAAGATGCGAGGCTTCTAGGAGGTGAACCGATATGGAGATTTGGCAAACGGATAAACTATTGTTATTCATTGCATTTGTTATCCCTGGATTCATATCTTTAAAGGTATATGAGCTGTTGCATCCAGGAATATTGAAAGACCCAGGTAAGCAATTAATTGATGCGGTTGCATATAGCTGTGTTAACTATGCACTGTTGTTTTGGCCAATTCATTTGGTAGAATCAAGCGCCCTTGTGAAGATATACCCCAATATCCATGTCGCATTTTGTGTGTTTGTGATACTGATTGCACCTATTATTTGGGTCATATTATGGAGCTACATTAGAACAAGGAAAATATTACTGAAAGTTGTTCACCATCCTACTCAAAAACCTTGGGATTATGTATTTTCAAAACGAGAACCGTATTGGATAAAAATTTTTTTGAAAGATGGGACAAAAATCGGGGGTAAGTATGCAGGGAAGTCATTTACATCAAGCGCACCGGCAGAAGAGCAGATTTATTTAGAGGAGACATGGATACTGAATGACAAAGGAGGGTTGGAAAGACCAAAGAAACGTACTGCAGGTGTTATAATTACGTCAAAAGAGATCTCTTACATAGAGCTCATGAAATATAGGGAGGAAACTCATAAATGAGTGAAGAAAAGAAACAATTAGTTGAAGGGTATGTGGAAAAGGGTTACAAACCAGAACCAGAACCAAAACCTACAACTCCATCTGAGGTCGCACCATTAGGTTATCAACCAACAAATGGTGATACGCAAAACGGTCAAGCCACCCCACCAATGGAAGAATAAAAGCGTAACCGTTGGCTACACTCATGTTGCCAGGTCCGCGCATAACCATGCTAAATTTGAAGATTCCTTGGCACCTTGAAGCTGATTAGTCGTGAGTTGTCTTTCTTGCTGGGACATGCCTCAGTAATGGCAGACTGTGTTTTTACGAGCGTTTGCTGAGTCTGAACGGCTATAAATCCAGAATCCAGTGCGAGAATTCAGTGATTTAATAAGGAATAGACAGAATATTCAGGATAATAAACGAGTTCATGAATCCTGTTAATCTTGCCCATCCATTTTTTAATTTCTTACTATTGTTACTTTTCGGAGTTCCCGAATCGCATTGATGCGGTGTGTAAAAAAATCTTGCAATCCTGCTGGCTCTGCTGATTTGATTTTTAATTTAGTTGTCTGAGAAAACAGGGGAGGTTTTTATGAAGGCGGTGATTCTTGCCGCGGGCGAGGGGACACGGATGCGCCCCATCACCTATACCACCCCAAAACCGCTCATCCCCATCCTTGGGAAACCTATCCTGCAGTATGATTTTGACATCCTGAAGGAATTTGTGGATGAAATTATTGTTGTTGTGGGGCATCTCAAGGAAAGAATCATGGAATATTTCGGGCGGTTTTATCAGGGCGTGAAACTTACCTATATTGTCCAGAGTGAGATTCGCGGCACTGCGGACGCCCTGCGCGAGGTTGATGGGCGCATCACGGGGAGGTTTATCCTGCTCATGGGTGATAGCATTTATGACAAAAAAGACCTTGAAGCATGCCTGATGAGCGCGCCCTCTATCCTTGCCGTTGAGGTGGATGAACCGCAAAAATTTGGCATATTCCGTCTTAACGGTGACCGCATTGTTGAGCTGGTGGAGAAACCGAAGGAGTATATCTCCAACCTTGCCAATGCCGCACTGTATGTCCTTGACCGCGAGATTTTTGAGGAGATAAAGAAAATCAAGCCCTCGCCTCGGGGGGAGTATGAGTTGCCGGATGCCATCACAGCCCTTGCGGCGCGATGCAACATCCACTGTGTCAGATCAACCGGTTACTGGATTCCCATTGGCTACCCCGATGACATCAAGAAGGCGGAAAAAATCGTGGCACAGAACAGGGGAAAGTCGGAACGATAGAAATATCCGGTGAAAAACTTCTTATAATTGTTTGAGATTGTGTTGTGAGGATATCACCGATGAAAAAGGTGATAATTGTTATTGCAGTGGTTGCGTTGCTTGGCGCGGGCGCCTATGCCTGGTGGAGTGTGCCCAGGAAGAATCCTTATGCTCAGGTTCAGCGAGAAAAAGCCAAAAGGGATAAATTTATCCTCTCCATCGAAGAGGTCGGGATAATCAGGGCAAGGAAAGTGGAGTCTATCTATACTCCATTTGGCGGGAAAATCACAAAAATCCTTGATAATGGCTGCACAGTCACCAAGGGGCAAATTGTGATCTGGCTGGATACGGAGGATGTGGAGAATAAACTCAGTGACCAGATAATAAATCTAAAGTCCACCAAGACGGAACTGGAGTCCAATATTGAGCGGCTGATAAAAGGGATGCGCAGTAATACTCTCAAAGTGGAATCCTCAGCCGCCGACCTTGAATTCGCCCGACTGAAACTCCAGGAAGTCACCCATCGCCTGGAAACGGTGCAGCTCCTTGTGGATAAAAACATTGTGGCAAAGAGCGATGCCCAGACGCAGGAGCAAAACGTCCAGAGTGAAAAATTCAACACACTGAACACCGACCTCACATTTCAGAGGGATATCAAAGATAAGGAAGATGAGGAGATGTCCCAGGCGGCAGGTCTTGGCATGGTAAAACTGCGAAGCATAAGGGCTAAAAAAACCATCGAGGATGCACGCGCAAAAATTGCGGATGCCGAGATTAAAGCGCCCGCCAACGGGTTGCTTATCCTGACGGAACACTGGGACTGGCAGAATAACCGGAATTCGAAGCCCCAGGCGGGGGACCAGGTGTGGGAAAGACAATGCCTTGCCGAAATCCCCGACTTATCCACAATCATAGTTCTCTCACAAGTCAGTGAGGAGGATGTATCAAAGGTCTTCATCGGACAGGAGGCGCATATCACCACGGACGCCTTCAAGGACCTTGAGATAAAAGCCAAAGTCTCCCGTATCGGCATGGCGGCAATCCTCCGCTATGCCTCACCCGCGGGAAGTCTGAGCCAGTCCATTGAGGATACGGGTCAAAAGGTCTTTGAACTTGACCTCGCACCGGAAAAAACGGACAGCCGGCTGAGACCCGGTATGACGGCTAATATCTCCATCATTCTGGAGACTCTACCCAACGCCCTGACACTGCCCGTCTCGGCAGTCTTCCGCAAGGAGGGGCGTTCCGTGGTCTATCTTGCCACAAAAGATGGGTTCAAAGTTCAGCCGGTCGCACTGGGACGCAGTAACCGCGAACGTGTGGAAATCCTCTCGGGCTTGAAGGAAAATGATGAGGTCTTTACAAAGGACCTGAGCCAGATGGAAAACAAATCATGAAGGTCAAGGATAAAAAATCCACAAGGTTAAACAGTCCGGATGGATATGTCTTACCCACCTCAGTTTCTCCGATTCTCCCATTCTCCCATTCACCGACTCTTCTACACTACCTGTCTGGATTGCTTCACATCTCACAGGTGAAAAAAATCAGGAGGTTGTGATAATGTCCTCATTTGAACAGTATCGTCATCGCCAGAAATACAGACTCCGACGCGCACGCTATCAAATGGAGGTTCTTCCCCAGCCGGAACGTGAGGACGCCATGAGTGGCGCAATTCTGGAAAACCTGAAAAGAATTCGTGAAAGGGAGATAAGGGAAACACAATCCCTCAAGGACATGTTTCTGCGCTCACAGGCGGACATGGATAATCTCCGGAAAAGAACCGCCAGGGAAAGAGAGGAGACTGTTAAATTCGCAAATGAAAATCTTATTTGCTCTCTGCTCCCAATCCTGGACGACTTTGAACATGCCTGGAAGACCCCTGAATCATCCCAGGACTTGCCAACATTCCAGAAAGGCATCAGCCTGATTTATCAACAGTTGATAAAGGTGCTTGATGAATCCGGTCTTGAAAAAATTGATGACGTGGATACGCCATTCGACCCAAAGAACCACGAGGCTATCACCACCGAATATCATGAAGACAAACCGGAAAATTATGTCACACATATCATTCGCAAGGGTTACAGGATGAAGGGGCGTCTCATCCGTCCGGCGCTCGTCAAGGTGAATAAAAAAACCGAAAAGACGGAGACTCCCCACCATGGCACCCTGCGCCCCAACCCCAATATTAAAGGGGAACCGCTTGGTTAGGCGGCTCGTTAATAGAGATTGAGTCATTGAGAGATTGAATCATTGAGTGATTGAGAGATTGAATCATTTGGTATTTATCAATGAGTCAATGAATCAATTTTTGAAGATTGAGACATAAGGATGTGAGCCGCTTGCCCAGACGAGATATCTCTCTCTTGATTGCAATTATTGTCCTCGGTCTGGCGATGCGGCTCATTTTTTATTCCCAGTTCGCCGCAACTCCCTTTTACCGCCATCCAATGCTGGACGCCAAATATTATGACGACATGGCACAAAAGATTGCATCTGGACACCTGATTCAGGACATGGCGTTCTTCATGGGACCGCTTTATCCTTACGTCCTCGGTCTCTCTTACGCCATAACCGGACACAGCCCGGATGTTTACCGCCTTGTGCAGATGGCGCTCGGGCTCGGGGTGTGTGTCCTGCTTTTCGTGACCGGGCGTCGCCTCTTCTCGCCTGCCGTAGGACTCCTTGCCGCCCTGTTTTACGCCTTGTACAAGCCTGTCCTGTTTCATGAACAGACGCTCCTCATGGAGACACCCCTCGGGTTTATATATCTTTTCTTTCTCCTTTTAGTTGTGGAAAAGGGGGAGGAGGCATCCATCGGTTGGACGTTTCTCATGGGTGTGGCGCTGGGTGTAGCGGCGCTTTTCCGCGGCAATGTGCTCCTTTTCCTCCCCATTCTGACGGTGTGGATTTTATATGTGAACCGCTCCCGCGCCGGAAGGTTTTTTTCAAAAGAGGGACTGTTAAAAGCCCTTTTCCTGATAGTGGGAGCACTCATTGCCGTTTTCCCCGCCACGCTTCACAACTATCTTGCGGAAAGGGATTTTGTCCTCATCACCTCCAATGATGGCATCAATCTTTATATTGGCAACAATGAGCGGGCGACGGGTTGCTTTGAGCCCCTGCCACTTTCAGAGGTCAACATGGTGTTGGACCCGCGGGGTTCCAAATTTGTGGAGGAGGAACTCGGGCGTTCACCGCTCAAATCCTCCGAGATTTCTCACTTCTGGCGTTCCCGCGCCGCCGATTTCATAAGCCGTTACCCGCTGACCTTCTTGAAACTCCTTGCTCTGAAGTTATACTATTTCTGGGGCAGAAAGGAATTAGACCAGATTTACACCATGAAGGGGATGGCGACGTTAATGCCTGTCCTGCGGATGCCTCTGGTCACTTTTTTCCTCATCGGGCCACTCTCCCTTTTGGGGCTATTCTTCACTTTTAAAAATCCGGAGAGGAAAAAGATTCTCATTGCCCTCTCCTCCATCGCATACTGCCTGTCCCTCATCCCCTTCTTCATCACCGACCGTTACAGGATTCCGATTATTCCGCAGTTATGCCTCTTTGCCTCCTTTGCCCTTGTGCGCCTCTTTGAGAGGGCGAAATCCCGCCGGTGGAGGGAGTTTCTCCCCGCCGTGGCATTACTTATTGTTTTATTCATTCTACTTGATAATAGAAACTATCCGAAGAGACGCCTCGAGGATGAGGCGTTTCACAACTCACTTGGAATTATATATCAAGCCGAGGGGCGCTATGATGATGCCATCAGGGAATACAGGCTGGGACTCTCCTACGGAAAGGTTACAAACCTCTATTCCAATCTGGGCAACACCTATTATCTGAAAAATGAATATTACAAGGCGATAGAGAATTATAAACAGGCAATTGAACTTGACCCGTCAAATGCGCGGAATTACCTCAGGTTGGGGCAATGTTATCTGGATGTCAAACAATGGGAGGATGCGCGGAGCAATTTTGAAAGGGTGCTGAGCATTGACCCCCGACTCAGCCCCGTTCCGTATTATAAACTCGCCTTTCTTTACCTTTTGCGGGGGGAAAAGGAAAAGGCAAACCAGTTCATGAAAATCTATCTTGAGATGCAGCCCAGAGACAAACAGGCGTGGCAGACCTTCCTGCGCGAAGGCGGCGGGAAATAATCCCCCCCACAGGCGGATTCATAGATTATATTCTCTGTGATCTCTGTGTCTCTGTGGTGAAATTTATTATTTCAGAGGCTCTTAATGGAAAAATGTCAGAATCGTCATGATAAGAATTCTTACGTCAAGGAGGAGAGACCAGTTTTCAATGTAATAGAGGTCATACTTGACGCGCTCCTCGATGGAGGAATCCCCGCGCAAGCTATTGACCTGTGCCCAGCCGGTGATGCCTGATTTGACGCGGTGGCGCGCCATGTAACGGGGAATGCCGTTTTTGAATTTCTCCACAAAGTATGGACGCTCAGGGCGGGGTCCCACAAGGCTCATATCACCCTTCAGGACGTTCATCAACTGTGGCAGCTCATCCAAGTTGTGACTGCGCAGAAAGACCCCCATCCGCGTACAGCGCGGGTCATTTGCCCTTGCCCAGACGGGTCCATCCCTCTCCGCATCCGCCACCATGGAGCGGAATTTGAAAAGGACAAATGTCCTTCCGTCCGCGCCCATCCGCTCCTGTCTGTATATTACCGACCCTCTCGTATCAAGCCGAATCATGATGGCGATAAATGCCATGAACGGGCTCAGCAAGATGAGGGTGAAAAGGGAAAAGATAATATCGAAGAGTCTCTTGATGATGAGGTTTAATCCGTGAAGCGGCGACTCCTTCAGTCCGAAGAGGGGGACACCGCCGATTTCGTTGACGCTGATTTCCGTTGACATGATTTCAAGAAAATCGGGAACGACATGGACGGTAATCATCTCCTTTTCACATTCAAGGAGAAAATCGACCAGATGGTTTGTTTTGAGGTCGGGGCGGGCGAGCATCACCTCGGTCACGCCCCTCTTGCTTGCCCACTCCTTCATCTCGTTCACAACGCCAAGAACGGGCACCCCCTCAATCTCCCTTCCCACCTCCCCGGGGCTGTCTGTCAGAAAACCCTCAAGTTTGTATCCATATTCCGTATGCTCCGAGATACGGCGGGCAATCGTGCCTGCCACCGGTCCTGTCCCGATTATGAGCACTGGTGAAATCCCCACACCTTTCTTATGTCCCAGCAGGATAAGAATCCATGAAAGGATGGCTCGAAAAATCCAGAGGGCGCAAATTGTAAAGAAGGGGGTCATCATGACCACCGGACGTGAATACTCCGCCTCCCGCAGAAAAAAGTTCAGCCCCACCATGATGAATGTTGCCAGAAAACAGCCCTTCACAATGTGCCAGGCGATTGCAAAGCTGAAGACGCGCTTGCGTGGGGCATAAAGATGAAGGAGATTAAGCGAGATGACCCAGACCCCAATTGCCACAGGATAAATGTGAAGGTATTGGTAAGGATGGTATCCCTTTGTGATGGGGATGAGTGAGGTCATGAATCTCAGCCAGTAGGTGAAAAAGAGTCCTGTGGCGACTGCGGCGGTGTCCACCCCCACCAGAAGGGCGGTATAGGGGATGCCTGTGCGTTTTTTCAGCATTAGACTAAAGCCTTCTCCTTCAAAAAAGCTCGCCAGCGGGCTGTGAAATGCTCACGGGTAAATTTAAGGGCATGGCGGCGCAACACCTCAGGGTCAAAATCGTCCCGCTGGAAGGAGTCAAGGGCGCGGCGCAGGGATTCCGGTGTTTGCTCCCGGAAGAAGAGCCCCGTCCTGCCCTCCTCAACAGTATCCAGAATGCCACCCCTCCCATAAGCCACAACAGGTCTTCCGCAAGCCATAGCTTCAAGCGGCGCAATCCCGAAATCCTCCTCCTGGGGAAAGATAAGGGCGCGGCAATGACGATACAATTCCCTCAGGACATCATTTTCCACCCAGCCGAGGAATGTAACATTATCTGTGGCGTTGCGGCGCAATTTTTTCTCCTCCGGACCTGAGCCGGCGATGAAAAGGCGCTCCCGCCTGCCGCGAAACGCCTCCACCGCCACATCCACACGCTTGTAAGGGACAAGAGCGGAAACGATGAGATAATACTCTCCTTCTCGCCTGCCAAAGAACTCGTTCGGCGAGCAGGTCGGTGTTGCCGGTTCTTGTGCCTCCTCATCCGCCTGCGGGCCGAAGCCTTCGGCGGAGGACTCCGCTCCTGCCGGGGAAAAATATTCCGCATCAACAGGCGGCGGAATAACTTCGCTTTCCCGTGCAAAATAAACTCTGATTTTCTCCGCAATATGGCGAGAGGTTGCAACTAAAAAATCAACACCGGCGGACGTCGTGACATCCCAGCGGCGGAGTTTTCCCCGCAATAGACCCATAACAGCGCCTTCCGGGGAAAATCCAACGCCGAAATAATCGTCAAACTTGTCCCAGATGTAGCGCATGGGAGTCAGGCAGTAGCATATATGAACAGCGCCCTTCGGGATGCGCACACCCTTTGCGGCGCAATGGCTGATTGAAATAACATGGTCAAATCCCGCAAGGTCAAACCGCCTGATTGCCCACGGAAATAGAGGGAGATAATGACGGTAGTATCTCCTCGCAAGAGGGAATTTCTGAAGAACTGAAGGGATAACCATACGGGTGCGGATTTTTTCAGAAACGCAGTCAGGCTCGTAAAACAGGGTGAATATCGGGGCGTCGGGATAGAGGTCGCAAAAGGACTCCAGCACCTTTTCCCCTCCGCGCATCCCGTTCAGCCAGTCATGAATGAGCGCCGCCTTCAAAATATCATCCCTCCGGCTCCAGAACTTTTTTGTAAACATTCAGCGTCGCCTGCGCCGTCTTTTCCCAGCTGAAGCGCAGGACATTCTGCCTTCCCCTGTCAATCAGCACGGCGCGAAGCGCCGAATCGCCAATGAGGCGAAGCAGTGCTTCTGAAAACTCCTCAGGGGATGCGGGGTTGAAGAACAGGGCGGCATCTCCGAGCACCTCCGGCATGGGGGGGAGGTTGGATGCCACAACTGGCGTCCCGCATTTCATTGCCTCTAACGGGGGAAAGCCAAACCCCTCATAAAGGGAGGGGAAGAGGAGAACCTCTGCGCCGGAATAAAGACTGACGAGTTCCTCCTGCCCGACATAATCGATAAGGCGCACCCGCTCTTTTGCGCCATAACCCGCCGCAAGGGCGTTCAGCATCTCTCTGTCCTTCACCCGCGGCGTGGCAATGGCAAGGGGCATATCGAGACGTCCCGACCTCCAGAGCTCTGCCAGTGTCTTTATTAAAAAGTTGTAGTTTTTGTGCGGTTTGTAAATGCCAACGGCAAGGAGATATTGCTCAGGCAGGTTGTGTTTTTTGCGGAACTCCGAAAGAGTGGCGGCGTCTCTCACGGGTTTTAGATTATCACTGACGGAGAGAGGAATGGCGCTCACCCGTTCAGGGGCAATTTTCAGGCGCTCTATCACCTCATGCCGCATATAGTCTGTATCTGTGATGATATGGGCGGCGCGCACCGCCACCTCACCGAACATGAAGCGGGCATAGAGGCGATGCAGAGGCGTGGGGAGGCTCTTCGCAAACACGAGATGGTTCATATCATGGAGTGTGACCACGAGTCGCCCGCGGAATCGTAATGGGATATTATAGTGCGGGGCATGGAAGATGGGCGCACATCGAAGGGATTCAGGGAACAGAAATTGCTCCTTTAGTGAGTAAATGGGAGTGTCAAGCAAAACATAGAGTTCGCACAGACGTTCAGGAACCTCATGCCTGAAGCGCGCCGGACCGATAAAGACAAAGCGGGGGGCATCGAGAAGGCGGCACATCCCGCCGAGGAGCCCCTTGAGATAAACCCCTATTCCTGAATGGCGCATCATGCGCACATCAAGAATGATGGATGTCGGAATCCGTCCCATGCGGTAACAACTTCACACTAAAATCGTCGCTCCGTCGCCAGAGCTATGGAGCGTCGGCGACTGCCTTGAGTTCAAAAGTTCACCCAGAAGGTCGCAACACAGGGGAAGGACATGCGCCCTGTCGCCGCTCGTTTCAAAGGTGATGGATTCCTGCGAACCGGACGCCTCAACCTCAAATTGATTCCCCCTCTCTGTCAGGACGCGCACCAACTGCCGCGCCGTTCCTGAGTTTCCGTCAAAGAACTGCACTCCGCCGCCGAAAAATTCCCCAAGATTTTTTTTCAGATAGACAAAATGTGTGCAACCCAAGACAACGGCGGAAAATTCATGAAGGGGATGACCCTTGAGGAGTTCCTGAAGGCGTCGCTTCATTGCCGGACTATCCTTTTCCCCCGCTTCAATCAGATTCACCAGTCCCGGACAGGGGAGCGAAATAATCTCCCGTATCTCCCCGAAGCGGCGCAGGAGCGCCTGATATTTTGGTTCGTGGATGGTGAAGGCGGTGCCGAGGACGAGGATTTTGCCGGCAAGACAAGACTCCACGGCGGGCTTGAGGGCGGGTTCCATCCCTACAATGGGAATGGTGTAACACCGCCTCATCTCCGCGATAGCGCTTGATGTGGCAGTGTTGCAGGCAACGCAAATCGCAGAAGCGCCGCGTTGCGTCATCTCATCCGCAATATAAAAGCATCTTGCAAGAATCTCTTTCTTTGATTTTTCGCCATAGGGGGCGAACCCCGAATCGGCATAGTAAAAGAACCGCGCCGCCGGCAGAAGACGAACCGCCTCCGCCAGAACGGTCAGTCCACCCACGCCCGAATCAAACATCCCGATAAGGGGATTGGGAACTTTCATCACCCTGTCCATTTTTCCGAAACTGACTGAAATATAAAAAAGATTAAGACGCTATTACAAGAAAATAGTTTTTACGAGCCCTTTATCATTTCCCACCGTCCTTCCCTGAAAATATTCTGCTTGCATGAAGGGGGAAATTAAGAAAATGATAAAATCCAACAATTGAGAGGTTGATGCAAAAGTCAAGAGGCGCCTCATGAATATATGAAAATTGACCTGTTCCAAACTTGCGACCTTGTGTTTTTGTGGTTATTTTCATTTTGGGTCT
>JAPLSR010000091.1 GCA_026398545.1 Candidatus Sumerlaeota bacterium
GTCGCGCCGTTGTCACATTCCGCGTTCCCAAAGATGCGGATGTCACCAACACCCATTATGCCCTCCATCTGAAAGGTTCCCGACAGAAAACCGCACCGGAACTTATTCTCAATGGCAGTCGCGTGGAGGAAATCCCTTTACAGCGCGCTGACGGCTTACTGTATCAACTCCCCGCCGGTATTCTCAATTCCTCGGGGGCAAACTCGCTTGAAATTACATCATCCGATGCCACACGGCTTGACTTTGAATCCCTCCTCGCATTCTCCCTCGAGGACTATGAGGAGACCCACTTCTTCCGCGCCTTTGCGGATTTCGGGATTTTTGTCCAGCCCGCCAAGCACCCTGACCAGGACAAGTATGACGCCCTTCACTACGACCTTGCGATTGAACTGGATATGTCCGCCCCCCGCATCCCGTCAGCCGTCCTTATAATGACTGCTCGCGTCACTGTGGAAGGACTTGCCCGCGCCGTCTTCGATTTCAACATTTACAATGGACAGCTGGCAATCAGCCATGTGACTGATGAAAATGGGGCGGACCTCACATATTCCACGGACACCTCAAAGGACTGGCTCCTTGTGAACTTCCCGGCGTCTCTCCACAAGGATGACACGTTCACCGTCCGTGTCTATTATTCCGGCACGCCCGACCCCCAGGCGCTTGAAAGCACCTTTGGTCCCCCTTATGCGAGGACAACCCATGGCTCCAGCATGAAACCCATCATATTTACCTTCAGCCAGCCTTACGGCGCACGCAACTGGTGGCCCTGCAAGGATGTCCCCGAAGATAAAGCCACAATGGACCTCCATATCACCGCCCCAAAAGCCTACACCGTGGTCTCCAATGGCAAACTCATAAGCACCGTGGACACTGGAGGCGATAAGCAAACATGGAACTATTCTGAAACATACCCTATTGTCACTTATCTTGTCTCCATCTGCTGTACAAATTACACCCATGTTTCGGGGACATATACCTCGCAGGATGGCGCCACCACCATGACTGTCGGGCATTATCTATATCCCGAAAATTTTAATACTGAAAAGGACGCCCTTACGGGCACGTTTGAGGCAATGAACCTTTTCGCCCGCCTCTACGGTGAATACCCATTCATCAGTGAGAAGTATGTAACAGCCACCCACAATATTTCCTCCGGCATGGAGCATCAGACCTGCACCAGCCTTGGGGCGGGCAACACCGCGCCCGGCGGACGCGGACGCCAGAACATCCATGAACTCTCCCACCAGTGGTTCGGCGATAGCGTCACCTGCGGGCATTATGACCACCTCTGGCTCAATGAGGGTTTTGCCACATATTCGGAGGCGCTGTTTAAGGAATATTATAATGGCGAAAATTCCTATCACGACTATGTGAACGCTTGGGTGACGAGCGGAAGCGGAATCAATGACACACTTGCCCTTGTTAATCCCGAGGCGGATAATTTCATCAACGCGCTTGTTTATCGCAAGGGCGCCTGGGTTCTGCACATGCTGCGTCATGTTTTGGGTGATGAGAATTTCTTTACCGCCGTGAGGCAATATTACGCCAAACATGCCTATGGCACCGCTCTCACGCCAGACCTCCAGGCGGAGTTTGAATCCGTCTATGGCTCTTCCCTTGACTGGTTCTTCAACAGGTGGGTTTATGGCGCGGGGAGACCTCAATATTCCTGGAGCTGGGGCATGGAGGGGAAAAAACTTAAGGTTAAAATCTCGCAACTCCAGTCCGGCAATGTCTTTGTCATGCCGGTTGATATCCGCGTGAGCGATTTGAATGGAAACTCAAAAACATTCACGGTATTCAATGACCAGCAAACCCATACATTTCTCATTGATGTGGGGGAGATGGATGTCCTGACCTTTGAATTCGACCCGGAAAACTGGATACTCAAGAATGTAAGCTCTCAGATACCCGTTCTGCAGGTTGTGTGCGCCAATCCCCTTGGAGCCGGCGCCCTGCTTAAATGGAGCCCCAGCTCCGGGGCTGTGGGGGGCTATCAGCTCATCATGTCTGATAATATGACGACATGGACACTTGCGGCGGGGTCGGATGTCCTTGACGGGATGGAAACCTCATATACCCTCACGCAGATTGAGCCCGGCAAATCTTTTTATTTCCGCATCCGCGCCCTCTCCACGGCCGGCCAGCCGACCGACTGGAGCGATGTTTACGGGTTTCGCAGAAATATGAGCCCCGCTCCGTCGCCAAAGCTATGGAGCGTCGGCGACCCACGTGTCCTCATCGTTGACGGATATGACCGCTGGGATTCGCAGAACCGTGGTGTTAGCCATGCATGGGCGGCTGTGCATGGACAGGCAGTGGACGCCTATGGCATTTCTTATGACACCTGCGCCAATGAGGCGCTGACAAATAACAACATCTTCCCTGAGGATTACGATGCCCTCATCTGGCTTTGCGGTGAGGAGTCCACCATCAACCACACATTTGACACAGCGGAACAGGCGCTCGTGAGCGCCTATCTGGAAGGCGGGGGGAAATTGTTTGTCACAGGCGCGGAGATTGGCTGGGACCTCGATTATAATCAGAACGGCGTGGATTTCTACCACAATTATCTGAGAGCCGATTATATTCAGAATAACTCCGGCGGGGTTTACAC
>JAPLSR010000015.1 GCA_026398545.1 Candidatus Sumerlaeota bacterium
GGGCGTCTCAGAACCGTCCCAGTATATCCGCAGGATGAGCATGCGCCCGATGGGACCTCTTGCATTGGTGGTCATCCAGATGTGACGGATGACGCCGGCGCCGTGAATATCGGCGAGGGTAACCGTTTCATCAGGCAGGATGCGGATACTATCATTATTTCCGCCGGTCCTGTCCCAGCTGGAGATGCGGGCGGCATGACCGTCAAGGTCTCCCGCCCAGAGGATAAAGAGCGGCGACTTCATGCCTACTCCGGTTCCAGCACACCCTGCGAGAAGACACAAACATAGCATATGAACAAAGTGACGCACCTTCATTTTTCGCCCTCCACTTTCCTGGGGATATAAAATGCGATACGCGTATTCAAGGTTTGAAGGATATTGGAATTGTTGCGGAAGTTTAATGGTTCGTAATATTCGCTAATGGCGGATTTTATGGGCGGGAGTTTGCCCGTCTGCGCGGTGTCAAGAAGGACAAGCGGGATTCGGCGTTCCTTAAGCGCCTGCGCGATGGCAAGCACCTTCCTCACACCCTCCCCCGGTTTTTTATCCACAAAGACCTCATTGGCATATTTGATTGTCCAGATATAGTTCTCCGAATACTCCTCCACAACGCGCCTGCCTGTGATGAAGGCATAAAATGGAGGCGAAAGGATATAGTCTCCGGGTCTGGTATGAGTCTCTATAAGTTCTTTGACCACCCGCACTTCCCTTTCCGGGAGTTCATAATTATCTCCAAGGAGCGTATTGTAAATGAAGACGATACCCACGTAGAATGTGGCGATGAAAAGCATAATGAGGGCGGCAAGACCGGCAAAATACCGCAAAATATCGCCACGGGAGATGTCCCGGAAGATGGAACCTCCCTTCAGAAAATCTCTCCAGCATCTGCCGAGGAAATATGCGAAGAAGACCACCACAAAAGGCTCGCCAATGGTAAAGATGTAATCCATGGTCCCGCCTTTGGAGACATAGATGATGGAACACATGGAAAAAAAGGCATACCAACTGATATATCTCCTTTTTTTATCCCTTTCTTTACCCTCAAGGGCAAACATCACCAGACCCGCAAGCCCGAAGAGGACATATCCGCCCTCGAGGGTGAGGACATCCTTTCCCTCATTTATTATCTTCCGCAGGGCATAACTGAGAACGCCCTCCCCTGATAATTCCGGTTTGGGAAAGGTCCCAACCTGGTTCAGAAAAACATTCTGCAGGAAAGCGCCATTCGTCAACCTTTCCATCACGAGCACGCCGGAAATGCCAAGAATCAGCATTGGGAGTGTATAACAGATTTCCGCAGGGGTCGGCACCGGCTTAACACGGCGCCCTGTTAAACGCCTCTCCAGACTTTCACTGAGGAAAAGAAACGCATAGGTAAAAAGGATATACGGAACAGCCGTCATATTGGTGAATGCGGCAAGCGTTCCGAATAAAGATGCCGCCAGCATGCCCCGGGGGGTGAAATCAATAAAGAAATAAAACGACAGGAGCAATAAAAAGATAAGCAATCCCTCGGACTGATAACCCTGCGACCACCAGAACCCGACGGGAATCATGAGATAGAGAAGCGATGCGAGAAAGGCTTCCAGAGATTTGCCGATAATTTTCCTTGTAATGCGAAAAATCAGAAGCATCGTGGCAAGATGGAGCAAAAGACTAAAGACGCGAACAGTGTAAAGTGGATGACCGATGAGGCGTCCGATTTTTATTAACAGGGCGCCTACATACAGATGGCAGGGCGGCTGGGGAGCCATGATGTCGCGGTAAAGAACCAAGCCATCCGCAATCCGTGAGGAGATATAAAGATAATTGCCATCACCAAAGTCAATGTAATCCTCACCCCAATGTGTGACAACGAGCGCGGCATATAGCACCATAAAGACCGCAAGCGCTATCCAGCGCTGACAGGCGTCCCGCTTCGAACGGACATCTGAGTTACCCAACGGTTATAACCCTTCCACCAAGGATGATATAATGAATACGCAACTCATCATCAAAGAGAATGAAGTCCGCCATGCAGCCTCTTTCGGCACTGCCAATCTCTCTTTCCATCCTGATGGCAGTGGCAGGCGTCAGGGTTGCCATCCTCAGAGCATCATTGAGAGAGACACCCGCAAGATGATGCATGCGGCGCACCGCCTCACTCATCAGGAGAGCGCTCCCCGCAAGTGTGCCATCGGGCAGACGAACGGCGCCGTCCCTGATAGTGATGCGCCCTCCAACACCTTCAATCTCCGAACCATCAGGGAGACCGCAAGGAGCCGTGGCATCCGTAATCAGGCAGAGCCTTTCGGCGCCTTTTATTCTATAAATGAGTCTCAGAATTGCAGGGTGGATGTGGACACCATCCGGAATGACCTGGGTGAAAACCCTTTCATCCTCAAGAGCGGCACCGACAAGTCCCGGTTCTCTGTGGTTGAGCCCGTTCATTGCATTAAAGAGATGGGTCACGTGGTTGGCGC
This sequence comes from Candidatus Sumerlaeota bacterium, assembly GCA_026398545.1. GTDB lineage: Bacteria > Sumerlaeota > Sumerlaeia > MWCT01 > MWCT01 > JAPLSR01. Next base: position 2,463 of record JAPLSR010000015.1, read on the forward strand.
CCATCTCAAAGCATTTGCGTGCAAGGTCATAGGTCGCCGTAGTATGCCCCAGAGAGATTCTGATTCCATGTGCCACGCACTCACGCAGAATTTCCAGCGCGCCTTCCATTTCGGGCGATATGGTCATCATACGCAAGTCATCCCCGACAATCTCCATGGCTTGTCGGAAATCTGCCATATCCGCCTTTCGTATATAATTAATGCCAAAGCCCCCTCTTTTTTCGGGATTCAAAAAAGGCCCTTCAAGGTGGATACCAATAATGCGGGCGCCTTCACCGTTCTCTCTTCCTGCCCTGATTGCCTGCACGATGGCGCTGAGCCGTGCGAAGGCATCGGAAGTGTCGGGGAAGGTGGTTGTGGCAAGAAGGGATGTGCAGCCGCCGCGGAGTGCGGTGTAGCGAATAATTCGCACCGCCTCAGGTGAACCATCCAGAAAATCATACCCCCCGCAGCCCTGGATGTGAAGGTCAACAAGCCCCGGTGAGGCGTTCAGGTGAGAAGCATTCAGGTCAGAAGGGGAAATCTTGCCTCCGCTATGAATGGCAACAATCCTGCCTTTACTTATTTCAACCTTCGCATATTCCAGACACTGTGCGGGGGTGTAAAGACGCCTGCACGAAAATGAACCAATTTCAACCATTCATCCATTATCCGCCGGCAAAATTTGTTTTAATACTCTCCCCGACACTACAAATGTCAAGCGGATTGCAGAGATGAATGGCAGATGAATGACCGTCAGAAAAAGGGGCATTGCCACCCCATAATAAAAGTCACATTTCCAATATAAGTGCGGGATAAACGGGGACAAAATGAGTTTTTACTCTTGCGAATGGATGATACAATGGTTAATTCTAAGTTTAGTTTTGAGTGAGAAAAAATTCTATTGTTATATATTCTTTATAATAATCGTGAAAAACAGGGGTAATTCAACTGACAAATATATGATGAAGTTTATTCACTATTATAATCTCGCGCTGGTTTGTCTTTTCTTCTATCTCTGCCTGCCTCACACCAATGCCCTCGAACTGCCGGCGGCGCCGGAATATCTCTGGGAAAGCAAGGTTTCTCTCACCCTCCCCAACGACCCGCTTGTCATAGATATGGATTACGATGGGAGTCTTGAGATTATCCTTTCAGACAACCGTGGCACACTTTTAATGCTGGATGCGGCAACAGGTAAAACTATCTGGAGAAGGCGCATCGGGAAAAAATGCAGTCTTACGCCGCCCCTGGCTTGCGATTTTCTCGGCGATGGAAATATTGATATTATTGTTGGGACAAGCGACAAACAACTATTACTTATAGACGGCGGAAACGGAAACATTCTTGCCAGAATCGACACGCCGGATAGCATCATCCTCCCCCCCACCCTGATTCCCCTGAAGAGCGACCCGGAGCGCCCCAGGGCGGGTGTTGTTGCCACGGATGACAGGGGAAACATCATCCTTTATGAAGCCGCAAAGAACTCAAACGCCGAAGGTGAAAAGACGGCAAAATCTCCCTTCCCCTGCACCTTTGTGGAACGATGGAGTATCCCTCTCAATGCCCGTGTCAGCACACCGGTTTCCGTGGGTCACGTCACAGACCTCTCCAGTGTCAACATCGTTGCAGCCACCAGCAATGGCGACATCTGGATAATCGACCGTGACCACCCTGAGAATCGCATCCATTTTGCAAATTACGCCAACCGCTCCATCCAGACAATCCCGGCGCTCGCACAGCTGATGGGTGATGAGCGGCGCGAAATTGTTTACGGCGACCTGGAAGGAAACCTGAACGCCATTTATTTCTCCGGTGGGGAGTTCCAACGCATCTGGACTGACCGCGTCATTGTGGAATCCCCCCTTGAAACACTTATCATTCAGGACCTGACTGATGACGGGATTGATGATATTATCGCCGTGACGGATAACTATATTTTGGGATTCAATGGCAACACAGGTGAAAACCTCTGGATAAAGGACCGAATCAGCCTGTCATATAGTCTCAACTCTGAACCCGCCCTGATTTCCGGAAGGGGTCTTTCCCCCACTATAATTGCGGGTGATACGCGCGGGAAATGCTATTTCATCGACCCC